>NZ_JACJQS010000020.1:0-77988 GCF_014696755.1 Anabaena sp. FACHB-1391
GAAATAGTTGATAAAGTTATTTCTGTTGCTCTCGATTTGATGAATCCTCAACATTTAAAAAATTGGTTCACTAATTGTTGTTACTGTACCTCATAACACCGGGAAGTGCTGTATCTGAAAAAGACTTGATTTTTTGATTCTGATCATCAACAATAAAAACATCATGTTCCAGACATGATTGTAGCCAATAAAAGTGACAGAAGCCCTAAAAGTGTCCGCTTTCGCGGACATTTTACTTTTTTTTAAAAATATCATCTGCTATTTATGAATATTTTTAAATAAATGAACTATATTTTTGTATCTTACCCAGAGAAGAGAGTAAAGAATTAAAGGTATATGAAAATTATAAGTTAATTGTTTATTTATTTTCAAATAAAAGGCGGGTAAATTCCGCCTATATAAATCTATTTGATTCTTTTTTCAATTGGTGTATTATTGATTTTGAACTTGTCAAAATATCAATAACTACCAGCCCAAGTTACCCATTTATGAGATAAACCTATATGCAGAATTTCTCCTGTTATCTCCAATTCTGTCATAATTGTTGTTGTTAAATCAACTCCCATAAATTCTGCTTCATTGATATTACTATCAATTAAATTTGTGTTATGGAGATTTGCGCCACTAAAGTCAGCACCACTGATTTCCGCTTGACTCAGGTTTGCATTTACTAAGTTTGCTAAGGTTAAATTTGCAGTTCGTAAATCAGCAGCACTCAGGTTAGTTTTCTCGAGGTTGGCTTTAACTAAATCAGCACCAATTAAGTTAACTTCGCTTAAGTTCGCACTTTGCAAATTTGCCCTACTTAAATCAGCATTAGTTAAATTCGCTCTACTGAGGTTACAACCACTCAAATTTGTTTGACTAAGATCCGCAC
Organism: Anabaena sp. FACHB-1391; assembly: GCF_014696755.1. Taxonomy (NCBI): domain Bacteria; kingdom Bacillati; phylum Cyanobacteriota; class Cyanophyceae; order Nostocales; family Nostocaceae; genus Anabaena; species Anabaena sp. FACHB-1391. The sequence continues at coordinate 878 of NZ_JACJQS010000020.1, forward strand.
CACTTAAATCCGCCGCTTCTAAATTTATTCCCCTCAAATCAACATGACTTAACTTAGCTTGGTGCAGATTTATCCCCGGGAAATTCCTCTCTCCTGATTTATATGACTTCAGGAGTTTTTTAGTATCCATTATTCCACCTCATTGCGTCTCTAGGTGAGTTATTACACTTCCCAAACCACAGACAATTATTTGAGTTTCCAGTTACTAGAATTTTAGCTAAAATCCTGTATTCATTGTACTCTGATCAAGAAGATAATTCAATAAACGTTACAATTTAGTTACTTTATGAAAAAATATAGCAATACTTACATCAACAATACTTGTATGACAACTAATTTAATATCTAACTCCACCTCTGATTTCATGAATACCTTATCCCGTGCCGCTGCTGCTTATCGAGAAGGAAATCAAGTTCCCCCAGCTGAAATAGTCGTAAATGCGCTGCTAGAAGCGGAAAAAACCGCCAAGGTGCAAAAGTTAAATTATCCCTTTGAATCTCTCAACGGTAAATGGCGACTTTGTTTTGCTACTGGTACTAAAAAAGTCAGAAACCGAGGCGGAATTATTTTAGGTAAGGGCTGGTATATGCCGAAATTTATAAAAATTCTGCTGTGCTTTAATCCTAGCAAAGATGGGGCTTTAGGAACAGGGGAAATTACTAATCAAATACAATTGGGAGCGATTTTATTGAAATTAACAGGACTAACAAAATACTTAGGAAAAAAGAACTTATTGGCTTTTGATTTTATCCAACTACAAATTAGTTCATTTAATTGGATATTTATCAATAAACAAATTCGTTTTGGTCAGGTTGAACGTGAAGATTTTTATGATCAACCTATAGCTAAATTACCCTTTTTTGCTTTCTTTTTAGTGACTGAAGATATAATCGCTGCCCGTGGACGTGGAGGTGGTTTAGCACTTTGGATTAGAGAAAATTAATCTAAAAAAATATAATATTTAATTCTGCGATAATCGGCCTTTCTAAAAAGTCGGTTATCTATCCCCTTTATGAACTTTTTTACTTGGCTTTGACAAAATAACTCAGATGCTAACGAGTTTTGATCTCATGTCATGGGAACTGATAAAGCCAATTTCTCGTCTCAGAGCAGTTATCACCATTATCAGTCGCTATTTTAGTTCTCAGCTTGGTTGAGGGTTTCACTCTTACTCCTTTTCCCTGTTCTTTTTTCACTGTTGTCAACCTCAAGGAAAATATAAGAAGAATTTAACATCATTGGCCAACAGAAAGACTAAAATCATAACGGACAGACTAGCCATACAGTCAAGGAGGCTTAAAAACAATGTCCGATTTAAATCGCGGAATCATGAAATTTGAAGGTGCAGATTCACCTAAACTGATTACAATCTCCACCGTGGTACTTTTAGGATCAATTGCTGGACTGATCCTTTGGGCGCTTAATTTCGCTTATGCAATAGGTTAGATTCTTTGCATAACATTTAGGAGACAAGAGGGCAAAACTTCTATTTGCTCTTTTGTTTCCTATATCATATAAATATTCATTTTTGTTAATAACAAACTTGGAGTGTGTCATCAAATTTTAAATTTTAAATCAGAAAATAATGATTAATTTTTTGGGGATCTTAATTATTTTAATTGTTTGTCCACTGTTAGGGGCAATACCGCTAATTCCTTGGATTACTTATGCCGTGAGTAGAAAGTGGTTAGCTAATGTCGGTACAGGAAATATTAGCGTTGCAGCCGCCTTTTATCATGGTGGAAAATTAGCGGGAATTTTGTCCGTAATTTCAGAAGCAACTAAGGGCATTGCTGTTGTCACAATTGCCCAATACTTTTTTCCTTCACAACCAGTCTGGGAAATTATTGCTTTAATCGGCTTAGTTGTCGGTAGATACGTCACAACTAAAGGCGCGGGAATCACAAACGTCTCCTGGGGATTAGTGGTACATGATCCGTTAGTAACTGCATTGGTCGGCTTACTTGCAGCTATTGGTTTTTTGATCACTCGTTCTCAAGAAACAATTAAACTAGGGGTATTGGTAATGTTTCCCCTAGTTGTGGGTATCCTCCATTCAGAGGATTTATCCAGAATCATTGCCGCCTTTGCCTTATCGGGGTTAATCTACTGGATTTATAGCCAAATTCCCGACGATCTTCACCTCCCCGTCGAGGGAGCATCTCCACAATCTCTGGGAATGATGCAATATTTAAGCAATAATGAGGATAGGATTATCACCCTAGAGGAAGAATTAGATGGGGAAGTGGTGGGAGCTAAATCCGCTACATTATCGCAAATTAAACGTTGGGGTTATTCAGTTCCTAAAGGTTGGGTATTAGCTCCTGATGATGATCCTACCCAGTTAATTGAATTTCTGCAACCGTCCCCACTTTCACCCTTGGTAGTCCGTTCTTCCGCTATTGGCGAAGACTCCCAACAAGCCTCCGCTGCGGGACAGTATGAAACTATCTTAAACGTTACCAACAAAGCAGAACTTCGACAAGCCATAGCCCAAGTCCAAGCTTCTTATAATCACCCCAGTGCCGTCGAATACCGTCGTCATCGTAATTTAAAAGAAGCCGCCATGGGGGTACTCATTCAACAACAAGTTCAAAGCGTATTTTCTGGCGTGGCCTTCAGTCGAGATCCTATTTCTCAACAAGGTGAAGCCGTAGTTATCGAAGCTGTATCGGGTAGTCCTACTCAAATTGTATCAGGAAAAATCACACCAGAACAATATCAAGTAGTAATTGCTAGTGATGAAAAGTTATCTTTTCTAGAATTTCACGGCCATGGTAAAATACCCCAAGCATTAATTAAACAAGTTGCATATTTAGCCCGTCGTTTAGAAAGACGTTATTTAGGTATTCCCCAAGATATAGAATGGAGTTATGATGGTCAAAACCTGTGGGTATTACAGTCAAGACCTATCACTACACTCTTACCAATTTGGACTAGAAAAATTGCCGCAGAAGTGATTCCTGGAGTTATTCATCCTTTAACCTGGTCTATTAATTACCCTTTAACCTGTGGTGTGTGGGGAGAAATTTTTACTATCGTTTTAGGTGAACGTGCTAAAAACTTAGATTTCGCTAAAACAGCCACACTACACTACTCTAGAGCTTATTTTAATGCTTCTTTGTTAGGAGAAATCTTTTTAGCCATGGGATTACCCCCAGAAAGTCTGGACTTTTTAACTAGAGGTGCAACCATGACTAAACCTCCTCTAAATTCTACTTTGGCTAATTTACCTGGACTAACAAGGTTGCTGAAACGAGAAATTGACTTAGAAAAAGACTTTAAATCGGATTATCGTCAAGTTTTTATTCCGGCATTAACAGAATTATCCAACATTGTCATTGCCGAATTGTCAATAGATCAGTTATTAACTAGAATAGACTTAATTCTTGATTTACTCCGCCAAGGTACTTACTACAGTATTTTAGCCCCTTTGAGTGCAGCTATCCGTCAATCGCTTTTGGGCATCAAATCCGAAAAAATTGATAACAGTGTCACCCCAGAGGTAGCATCATTAAGAGCCATGAGTTTTCTAGCCGCCGATGCTAAACAAATCTTAGATGATGATCATATTGACTACAATTGTGAACCAGAAAAAATATTTGAGCAATTAGCAAAAACGACGGCTGGAGAAAGGATTTTATCTGAATTTGACGAATTAATTCAGGATTATGGTTATTTAAGCGAAGTAGGTACAGATATTTCCGTTCCCACTTGGCTAGAAAATCCCCAACCAGTTAGACAATTGTTTGTGCAATTAATCAAAGCAGGGGAAATCCCAAATTTAGATGATTCTCGTCGCCAACAGAAAAATTTAAATTTAGCCCAAAAACGAGTGAATCTTAAAGGTAGGGTGACGGAAGTTTATTCCCGCTTGTTGGCTGAATTACGTTGGACATTTTTGGGCTTAGAACAGATTTGGCTTCAGTCTGGGCTGTTATTACAGCCAGGAGACATCTTCTTTTTGGAGTTAGATGAAATTCGCCATTTAGTGATCTATTCAGATGAAGCGATCAGAAATCGCCTATTGGAATTAATAGCACACAGGCGATCGCAATTTCTCCAAGATAGTCAAATTCCCCAAATTCCCCCCGTTGTTTACGGTTATAACCCGCCTCAACCTATCACTCCTGTCATTAATCCCGCTGATAATATATTGTTAGGTATTCCAGCAAGTATTGGACAAATTCAAGGACAGGTAAAAGTGTTACGAACTTTACAAACAGTCCATGATATTGATAAAAACACTATCCTTGTTGTCCCTTATACAGATTCCGGTTGGGTCCCTGTTCTAGTTCAAGCTGGGGGGTTAATTGCCGAAGCAGGTGGTAAACTTTCCCACGGGGCAATTATCGCCCGTGAATACGGTATTCCTGCTGTCATGGACGTACATAATGCTACATATATACTCCAGGATGGTCAACAAGTCCGAATTGATGGATACAAGGGTACTGTAGAGATATTAAAAGGGTAACAGTTTTAACTTAACACGCCTGATGTATCGGTGCGTTACGGCTAATAATTAATCTCTCAAACTCCCCAATATTGTCTAGCCGTAACACATCCTACTTAATATATAGGAAATATATAGGAATAATATTTGATTTTTCCACATTGAGAGGTTCAGATCCCCGACTTATCTAAGAAGTCAGGGATATTGATATTATTATCATAGAAAATAATCTATATATTAGAGTCATTTCGTAGGTTTCAGGTTAATAGATAAGTTTTTACTTATGTATCCAATTAAATATTTGTTTAATAATTCCAGTTGAGAAATGATCACTTTGATCACGAACACTGTAAACTAGTTTTTACTAGCCAAGTGATACTTGATCACCCCAGGCTCAGAAATTAAACCACGTTTATTACTAAGTATATAAACTAACCCCTTTTACTCTCAAAAGGGTCTATTTTTAATACCTAGATATAACTGGAAATTTGAATAATAAAGCAAAGAAATGATTTATTTTCTTTGTCCATATTTTCATGGTTAGAAAAATAAATTGTGATGTAAGGAGATATAATGACAGAATTTTTTAACCAAGTTTCTCGGCGTAAATTTATTGTCACTGCTGGAATTTCAGCCAGTGCAGTTTTACTCAAAGGCTGTTTAGGAAATCCACCAGAAACAGGCAATAGTGGTACAAAATCCTCTATTCAAACAGTAGCTAATATTAAACCAGAACAAAAACCCGAAATTACAAAAGCCAAACTGGGATATATTCCCATAGTTGAATCAGCACCATTAATTATTGCCCAAGAAAAAGGCTTTTTTGCTAAATATGGGATGACAGAAGTAGAACTTTCTAAACAAGCTTCTTGGGGTTCAGCCAGGGATAACCTCGAAATTGGTTCTCAAGGGGGTGGTATTGATGGTGGTCAATGGCAAATGCCCATGCCGCACTTGATTACAGAAGGTTTAATTACTAAAGGAAATAAACCTATACCCATGTATGTTTTAGCGCAGTTAATTACTCATGGTAACGGAATTGCGATCGCTAACAAACATCTAGGGAAAGGAATTAGCTTAAAACTGGATACTGCTAAACCCCTATTATCCCAACTCAAATCAGCCAACACACCCTTTACAGCAGCCTTTACCTTCCCTCATGTTAACCAAGACCTATGGCTTCGGTACTGGTTAGCAGCCAGTGGCATTGACCCAGACACAGATGTCAAATTATTAACAGTACCTGCGGCGCAAACCGTCGCCAACATGAAAACCGGGACAATGGATGCTTTTAGCACTGGTGATCCTTGGCCATTCCGCTTAGTTAATGACAAAATCGGTTTTATGGCCGCATTAACCGCCGAAATTTGGAAAAATCACCCCGAAGAATATTTTGCCATGAGAGGTGATTGGGTTGATCAAAATCCCAAAGCCACAAAAGCCTTATTAAAAGGAATAATGGAAGCCCAGCAATGGCTAGATAAATTTGAAAATCGCCAAGAAGCAGCGCAAATTCTCGCCGCCAAAAAATACTTTGGTTTATCTTCACCAGCAGTTTTAGCTAATCCCTACCAAGGTAAATATGACATGGGGGATGGTCGAAAAATTGATGATAAATCAATGGCTGCTTATTACTGGAAAGACCAAAAAGGTAGTGTTTCCTATCCTTACCAAAGTCACGATTTATGGTTTATCACAGAAAATGTACGTTGGGGATTTTTGCCCAAAGATTACATTACTAATGGTGCAGCCAAAGCCAAAGAATTAATCAAAAAAGTCAACCGGGAAGATATTTGGCAAGAGGCAGCCAAAGAATTAGGAATAGCTGCGGCCGATATTCCCAGTAGTACATCTCGTGGAGTAGAAACATTTTTTGATGGGATTAAATTTGATCCTGAAAACCCCGAAGAATATCTCAAGAGTTTGAAAATCAAAAAAGCTGGTATTTAGTCATTAGTCATTAGTCATTAGTAAATTCGAGGAAAAATTCATGACATTAGCCCAAAAACGCGCCAACAGTTCTAAATTTGAAAATAGCTTTTTATCAAGTTTGCAAAAACAATTTCCCGAACTTGCACCTCCTGCTATTGCAATTGCTATATTTCTGACTATTTGGCAAATATTTTCTTGGACACCAGGGGCAACATTACCAGGACCAATTCAAGTTATTCAAGATACTTGGATTTTGATTTTGTACCCATTTTATGATAAAGGTGGAACAGACAAAGGGCTATTTTGGCAAATCTTTGCTAGTCTGCAACGGGTGGCTATTAGCTATACATTAGCAGCAATTGTTGGCATTGGCATAGGAGTTTTAATTGGTGTCAATAAAACCATATCTAAAGCATTAGATCCTCTATTTCAGTTATTAAGAACAGTACCGCCCTTAGCTTGGGTGCCTATTTCCTTAGCAGCTTTAAGACAAAACGAACCAGCGGCATTATTCGTAATTTTCATCACCGCAATTTGGCCGATTTTAATTAACACTGCGGTGGGTGTAACTCAAATTCCCCAAGATTACAACAACGTCGCTAAAGTTCTGCAACTTTCTAAAAAAGAGTATTTCTTTAACATCTTAATTCCTTCAGCACTACCATACATTTTCACAGGTTTAAGAATTGCCATTGGTTTAGCTTGGTTAGCAATTATTGCCGCAGAAATCGTTATGTCTGGTATTGTGGGAATTGGCTTTTTTATCTGGGATGCTTATCAAAATAACAACGTGAGTGAAGTCATTTTAGCACTAGTTTATATCGGTGTTGTTGGCTTAATTCTAGATAAACTCATGGCTTGGTTACAAAACTGGATTTTACCAGAACAAAAATAGTCATTAGTTATTGGTCGTTAGTAAATAAATTACCCATTACCCATTACCCATTACCCATTACCCATTACCAATCATTAAAACTATGTCAGTATTTGTTGCCGTTGATCAAATTAATAAAGTCTTTGAATTAACTGGTGGTGGACAATATATCGCCCTTAAAGGTATTGATTTGCAAATTAAAAAAGGCGAATTTATTTCCCTAATTGGTCACTCCGGTTGTGGTAAATCAACCCTTTTAAATATGATTGCCGGGTTAGATTTACCCACAGAAGGTTTAGTAACCTTAGAAGGACAAAGGATTAAAAAACCAGGTCCTGATAGAATGGTAGTATTTCAAAACTATTCCCTTTTACCTTGGCGCACAGTCAGAGAAAATATTGCCTTAGCAGTAGATTCAGTATTAAATGGAATGCCAGAAGCAGAACGTAAAGCCATTATCGAAAAACATATAGATATGGTAGGTTTGCGTCCCCATGCTGATAAACAACCAGGAATGTTATCAGGGGGACAAAAACAACGGGTAGCTATAGCCCGCGCTTTGGCAATTCGGCCTAAACTATTATTATTAGACGAACCATTCGGGGCATTAGACGCATTAACTCGCGGTAATTTGCAAGAACAATTAATGCAAATTTGTGAAGAAAATCAAGTTACCGCCGTTATGGTGACCCATGATGTAGATGAAGCCGTTTTGTTATCCGATAGAATTGTCATGTTAACTAACGGACCCGAATCGAAAATTGGGGATATTTTAGAAGTTGATATTCCCCGACCTCGTAAACGAATGGAAGTCGTAGAACATCCTAGTTACTACAGTTTGCGAAGTGAAATGATTTACTTCCTTAACCAACAAAAACGTGTTAAGAAAATCCGCGCCAGAAAAACCGCAGCAGTTGTCCGTCATGGCTTAGAAAAAGTTAATTTAGAAATTGGTTTTCTACCCCTTACCGCTTGCGCCCCCCTGGCTATAGCCAAAGAAAAAGGCTTCTTTATTAAACATGGTTTAGACGAAGTTAATTTAGTCAGAGAAAGCAGTTGGCGGGGAATTGTGGATGGGATGACTGGTGGTTATTTAGATGCAGCCCAAATGCCCTCTGGAATGCCAATGTGGTTATCTTTAGGCGGGCATAAAAACGAACCTTTGCCAGTTGTTACCTCCTTAACAATGACTCGCAATGGTAACGCCATTACCTTAGCAAAAAGATTTTATGATGCCGGAGTCCACAGTTTATCAGACTTCAAAAACTACCTACTAAAAACCCGTGACCAACAACATAGAATGGGTGTAGTTCATCCCGCATCAATGCACAATTTACTTCTCCGTTATTGGTTAGCAGCAGGAGGAATTGATCCCGACATTGACGTAGATATGAAAAATATTCCTCCTGCCCAAATGGTAGTAGATTTAAAAGGTGCAACCATTGACGGTTATTGTGTAGGTGAACCTTGGAATTATCGGGCTGCGGTAGAAGGTTCAGGCTTTACCATTGCTACAGATTTAGAAGTTTGGTTAGGACACCCTGGCAAAGTTTTAGGAGTAAGAGAAGACTGGGCAGAAACTTATCCTAACACCCATATTGCTTTAACCAAAGCCTTGTTAGAAGCCTGCCAATATTGTGCAAATCCTGATAACGCCCAAGAAGTGCGGCAAATTTTAGCAAGTCGGGAATATGTCAGTACAGACATTGATTATATCCAAATTGAAGATCCAAATAACGCTACCTGTGACTTAGATCATCCCATGCGAGAATATGCCCATCATCAATTTTATTCCGACTCTGCTATTAATCGCCCTAGTCGCACCGAACAAATTTGGATTATGACTCAATTAGCGCGGTGGGGTGATACTCCCTTCCCTAGAAATTGGGTAGAAATAGTTGAAAGAGTGTGTCGAGTGCGTGTTTTTAGTACAGCAGCCAGAGAACTAGGTTTAGATATCAGTTATACCCGTCAACCCATTCAACTATTTGATCATAAACCCTTTAACGCCGATGATCCCATTAGCTATCTTAACGACCTAGAAATTAAACGGGATTTCTCCATAGCTGAAGTCGTTTTAGAAGCCCCCAGAAAAACCGCAGCTTAAATCACAATAAATCTTGTGGGGTGGACATCCTGTCCGCCCAAAAATCCAGGCAAATCAAAATCTTGTGGGGTGGACATCCTGTCCGCCCAAAAATCCAGGAAAATCAAAATCTTGTGGGGTGGACATCCTGTCCGCCCAAAAATCCAGGAAAATCAAAATCTTGTGGGGTGGACATCCTGTCCGCCCAAAAATCCAGGAAAATCAAAATCTTGTGGGGTGGACATCCTGTCCGCCCAAAAATCCAGGAAAATCAAAATCTTGTGGGGTGGACATCCTGTCCGCCCAAAAATCCAGGAAAATCAAAATCTTGTGGGGTGGACAGGACGGGCAAGATGCCCATCCCACAAAACTAACAAAATCATCTTTTCTCGCCCATCCCACAAAACTAACAAAATCATCTTTTCTCGTTCCCATATTCTGTATGGAAATTAATTACGGAAGGATCTGCCTTCGATTATACTTCAATTACACCAGAGGCAGAGCCTCTTGACAGCATTCCCAGCCTGAGACTGGGAACGAGATATCCCACAAAACTCATAAAATCATCTTTTTTCGTTTGCACGAAACCTTCTACCAATTACTAAACAATGCAAAACCTCAAAACCACCAAGACAATTAACCGTCAACCCTTCCTACAAATTAAAGAAGTTTGTAAAGTTTATCCCACTAAAAAAGGACCATTTACCGTTCTTGATGGTGTTAATCTCAACGTTGAACAAGGTGAATTTATTTGCGTTATTGGCCATTCTGGTTGCGGTAAATCAACGTTATTAAACATGGTTTCTGGTTTTAATTTTCCCACCACTGGACAAGTTTTATTAGAAGGACAACCAATTACTAAACCAGGTCCAGATAGAATGGTGGTATTTCAAAACTATGCGTTATTACCTTGGAGAACAGCTTTTGAAAATATTTATTTAGCTGTAAATGCAGTTTATCCAACTAAGCCAGAAGCAGAAAAAAGGGCTATTGTCAGAGAACATTTAGCTATGGTGGGTTTAGGGGACGCAATGGAAAAAAAACCCATGCAAATGTCTGGAGGAATGAGACAAAGGGTATCTATTGCCAGGGCTTTAGCTATTCGTCCCAAAGTCCTAATTTTAGATGAACCTTTTGGGGCGTTAGATGCAATTACCAAGGAAGAATTACAAGAGGAATTGTTGAAAATTTGGGGTGATAATCGTTGTACAGTTTTGATGATTACCCATGATATTGATGAAGCTTTATTTTTGGCGGATAAGTTAGTCATGATGACCAATGGACCCCATGCAAAAATTGGGGAAGTGATGGAAATTCCTTTTTCTCGGCCTAGAGATAGAGCCAGAATTATGGAAGATCCGCAATATTATCAATTGCGAAATTATGCCTTAGATTTCTTGTTTAACCGTTTCGCCCATGATGATGTCGGTTAGTTACGTAGTCATGTAGGTTGGTTTGAGAAAACCCAACCTACGGAAATAAAGTATATAGGGTGCGTTAACATCGCTAAAAAATGATAAAATGGGGCTATTAAATTAAATACGCGATATAACGCACCAAGTTTATGAGAAATAATCCCATAGATTCAGGAGCGTTTTTATTGTAACCTGATGAATTGTGATTAAAGGAAATTACTAATGAGTACCCGCGCCCTATTGTTAGTAAATCGTAATTCTCGTCAAGGACAAGAACGGTACCAAGAAGTAATAAATTGTTTAAATCGCCTGGGTTTAACAATAATTGCAGAATCTACCGAAGATGCTACACAATTAGGTAAATTTATTCGCCACTATCAAGAGGAAATAGATTTAGTAATTATCGGTGGTGGTGATGGTACACTTAATGCTGCCATAGAGGCAATAATTGAGACTCAATTACCTTTGGGAATTTTACCTTTAGGAACTGCTAACGATTTAGCAAGAACTTTGGCTATTCCCAATTCTCTACCGGAAGCTTGTAAAATTATCGCAGCCGGAAAGTTACGACGAATTGATTTAGGTTGGGTGAATAATAAGTATTTCTTTAATGTTGCTAGTTTAGGGTTGAGTGTGAATATTACTCAACAATTGACTAAAGAAATTAAACGCCGTTGGGGTATATTTGCCTATGCTGTTATTGCGTTGCAAGTAATTTGGAAATCTCGTCCTTTTAGTGCAGAAATTCGCATCAATGACCAATCATTTTTAGTGAAAACTGTACAGATTGCTGTGGGTAATGGCCGTTATTATGGTGGTGGTATGGCTGTAGTTCATGATGCTGCTATAGATGACCAAAGACTGGATCTTTATAGTTTGGAAATGGATCATTGGTGGCAAATTCTCCCCCTACTTCCAGCCATGCGTCGAGGGCGACATATTCAATGGCCAAATGTCCGCGCCCTTTATGGTCAGGAAATTACAGTATATACCCGCAAACCCCATTCTATTAATACTGATGGAGAAATCACAACCTATACTCCCGCTATTTTTCGGGTGATTCCTCAAGCGATCGCTATTTTCGTTCCTGATGTATAATCTTGACTATGATTTATCTGATTGACATGATTTACTTGATCATATTTTAACAGGCAGTTAGGGATTTTCACTTCTGAATTTTGCTGGATATTGATAACATTACAATCATCATCACAAAAATTATCTCAATCATAGTTATGATTTATTCGATGATACCTGAAATCATCATCACAAAAATCATCTCAACCTTGAATCATAGCTATGAATCTACGGTTTTCTCAAGAAATTAAATCTCTACTGCAACGCTTAAGCGAACAACCTCTGACTTTAGGTGATATTCTCTTAGAAACGTCAGAACGGGGTTTTAGCCTGGTAATTACATTATTGGTATTACCCTTTTTGTTTCCCATGCCACCGGGATTAAGCAGTCCCCTGGGCGGTGCTTGCTTGTTATTATCCCTGCAAATGGTTTTAGGCAGAAGAACACCTTGGCTACCGAAAAAAATCGCTAACTATCAATTTCCTAACGCTTTCGCCCAAATTATTTTACAAAATTTGCGCCGGGTTACTAGAATTTTGGAAAAAATTGCCCGTCCCCGATTCCAGAAATTGGCTAATCATCCTTGGATTTGGCGATTTAACGGGCTGTGTATCTCTTGGTTGACAATATTGTTGATTTCTCCCGTTCCCTTCACTAATCCTATCCCAACCGTGGGGATTTTACTTCTGGCAGTTGCTACCATTGAATCGGATGGGTTACTCATGTGTATTAGCTATGTTGTCACTCTTTTAATTACGCTACTGTTTGGTTTTATTGGTTATGCTGCATGGTTAGCGCCCAATTTGTTGCCTTCTATTTTCAAATGAAATATTTGATCTTTCTGGTGAAAAGTTGTTAAAATAACCACCAAAAATTAAAAAAATCCCCTCAACTAACTAAAAGCTGAGGGTCATGGTTTAATTAAGGTGCATCTACTGTTACAGTATCCACTAGTTCTTCTCATCTACCCGGATAATTATAGTGGGAATTTTATCTAATTTTATCTAATTTTATCTGATATAGTTTGATAAGCTGTTACGCACCTAAATTGTATAATCCTAAAATGGTTAAATCTTGTAGAGTGGGTATACTTTGACCCTTCAACTAGCTCAGGGCATTGCCAGATCAGTACAACTCTTGCCCGCCAAATTTATACAAATTAAATACACAACAGCTGAGTCGGGAATATTCCCTATTCTCTATTTCCTGAAATAATATAAAATTATAAAATATACTATTATAATAATATGGCGATCGCTATTGATTTTGGGACAAGTAATACAGTCATCACTCGTTGGAACCCAGTCACCCAACAACCAGAAACCCTCAAGTTACCTGGTTTGTCAACAAAACAGCATCTTAACCCCCCATTAATTCCCAGTTTAGTGTACATAGAAAATGCCAGCTTAGGTAAAATTATAGCAGGTCAGCAGGTACGCGATCGCGGTTTGGACATGAAAACTGATACCAGATTTTTCCGAAACTTTAAACGGGGAATTGGTGCAGATATCCAAGGGTTTTTACCCGAACTTGATGATGAAAATATTACTTTTGAACTAGTGGGAAAATGGTTTTTAACTCAAGTAATTACCGAATTAGCCATCATCGAAGGAAGTATAGATTCCTTGGTTTTGACCGCACCAGTAGACAGTTTTGAAGCTTATCGTCACTGGTTAGGCAAAGTTTGTCAATCACTACCAGTAGAACAGATACGGATGTTAGATGAACCCACCGCAGCGGCTTTAGGGTACGGTTTAACAGATAAAGGAACTTTATTAGTTGTTGACTTTGGTGGTGGAACATTAGACTTGTCTTTAGTCAGCTTAGATAAAGGAACACCAGCCAAAAACAAACCCCTGGGATTTCTGCTCAAATGGGGTGAAAGAAATTTGAGTGAAGATTCTAAACAAAAAACGAAAACAGCCCGCGTTTTGGCGAAAGCAGGGCAAAATCTGGGGGGAACTGATATTGATAACTGGATAGTAGATTATTTTGCGAAAAGCCAAGGACTACCAGTGAGTTCATTGACCGCGCGGTTAGCAGAAAAGGTAAAAATTCAGCTATCAACTCAAGATCAAGTTACTGAAGTTTATTTTGATGATCAGACTTTTACAAGTTATGAAATGAACCTGAATCGTGATACGCTAGAAAATATTTTACGGGAAAACGGATTTTTTGCTCAACTGGATAGTGTGATGATGACGCTATTACAACAAGGACAAAATTACGGTATAGAAATTGATGATATTAATACAGTATTATTAGTTGGTGGAACGGTGCAACTACCAATAATACAGACATGGATACAACAATATTTTAACCCAGAAAAAATCCGTCGTCAATTGCCTTTTGAAGCTATTGCTCACGGAGCATTACAAATAACTCAAGGAATAGAAATTAAAGACTATCTTTATCATAGTTATGGTGTGCGTTATTGGGATCGTCGTCATCAACGTCATCATTGGCATCCTATCATTAAAACCGGACAACCTTACCCCATGACTCAACCAGTAGAATTAACTTTGGGTGCTTCTGTTGAAAATCAACCGAGTATTGAATTAATTATTGGAGAACTAGGAATAGAAAGCGGTGCAACAGAGGTATATTTTGATGGAGATAGATTGATTACTCGTCAGCTTGATAGTCCAGCAACCATGGTCAAACCATTGAATGATAACACAGAAGCCAGTAAAATTGCTAAACTTACACCACCTGGCTTTCCCGGTAGTGATCGTATTAAAGTTTACTTTCAGGTTGATGAACAAAGGTTTTTAAGAATGACTATTGAAGACTTATTAACAAATACTATTTTAGTAGAAAATCAACTTGTAGCACAATTAAGTTAAAATTTTCACTTAATTTCAACTTAAAATTTACTACGATGATAAATAAATCATCAGATGGGTTATCTTTTAGTTTCTACATTTATTGATGTTACCAGCATAATTTTAAACATAGCTTAAACTTTCCTTTACTTTTATTTAATATATCCTTAACCATAGGCAATCACCCTTAGTTCAAGATGTAATTGGCTTTCGCCAGGTATTTCTAAAAATTAAGAGGCAGTATGACTTTTTTAACCAGTGTTTTGATGAATCGTGTTATTACTACTTCGCTATTAACAGGGGCTGTTGCGTTAAGTCCAGTCTTGAGTAAAATAGCATCAGCTCAGACTTTGAACGGTGCAGGAGCAACATTTCCCGCTCCTCTTTACGAAAGATATGCCCGTGAAGTTAGGAAAAAATATCCTGATTTGAAAGTTAATTACCAAGCCATTGGTAGTGGTGGTGGTATTCGTCAAACCATTGCGGGAACTGTGGACTTTGGTGCTAGTGATGCAGCCATGAAAGATGATGAGATTGCTAAAGTTAAAAATGGTGTCATCTTAGTACCTACTGCTGGTGGTGCTGTTTCGGTTGTTTATAATCTACCTGGTGTCAACAACCTCAGATTATCTCGGACTACATTACCAGATATTTTCTCTGGAAAAATTACTAACTGGAGTGACGCGAAAATTAAAGCGGATAACCCTGGTGCAAATCTACCAAATCAACCAATTAAATTTGTGGTTCGCGCTGATGGTAGTGGTACAACATTCATTTTTACTAACCATTTAAGTTCTATTAGCGGTTATTTCAAAGGTAGAATTGGTGCTAATACTGCTCCCAGATGGACTTTACCAAACGCCCTCAAAGGTAAAGGAACAGGGGTAGCTGCATTGGTGAAAAGCAATCCCGGATCTATTGGTTATGTTGAATATGACTATGCTACCAAAAACAATCTAAAATCGGCGGAATTGCAAAACAAGAAAGGACAATTTGTCGCTCCTTCCTTAGCATCTGCTAACTCAGCCTTATCAAATGTAACTTTTCCCGACAACTACCGCGTTTTTATTGGAAACCCAGAACAAGGTTATCCTATTGTTGGTTTAACTTGGATGATGGTTTACAAACAGTATTCTAATCCTACTAAGGCTGATGCAATTAAAAAATGGATTAACTGGGTTCTCAAGGACGGTCAACAATATAATGATGACCTCAACTACACTAAAATTCCCAGTGATGTTGTCAATCGTGTATTAAAGACTGTAAATAGCACTGTCAAGTAATTTTGTACACACAGTCATAACTACCACACCCTCACCCTTTCCTTTTAACAAATACTATTTTAGTAGAAAATCAACTTGTAGCACAATTAAGTTAAAATTTTCACTTAATTTCAACTTAAAATTTACTACGATGATAAATAAATCATCAGATGGGTTATCTTTTAGTTTCTACATTTATTGATGTTACCAGCATAATTTTAAACATAGCTTAAACTTTCCTTTACTTTTATTTAATATATCCTTAACCATAGGCAATCACCCTTAGTTCAAGATGTAATTGGCTTTCGCCAGGTATTTCTAAAAATTAAGAGGCAGTATGACTTTTTTAACCAGTGTTTTGATGAATCGTGTTATTACTACTTCGCTATTAACAGGGGCTGTTGCGTTAAGTCCAGTCTTGAGTAAAATAGCATCAGCTCAGACTTTGAACGGTGCAGGAGCAACATTTCCCGCTCCTCTTTACGAAAGATATGCCCGTGAAGTTAGGAAAAAATATCCTGATTTGAAAGTTAATTACCAAGCCATTGGTAGTGGTGGTGGTATTCGTCAAACCATTGCGGGAACTGTGGACTTTGGTGCTAGTGATGCAGCCATGAAAGATGATGAGATTGGTAAAGTTAAAAATGGTGTCATCTTAGTACCTACTGCTGGTGGTGCTGTTTCCGTTGTTTATAATGTACCTGGTGTCAACAACCTCAGATTATCTCGGACTACATTACCAGATATTTTCTCTGGAAAAATTACTAACTGGAGTGACGCGAAAATTAAAGCGGATAACCCTGGTGTAAATCTACCAAATCAACCAATTAAATTTGTGGTTCGCGCTGATGGTAGTGGTACAACATTCATTTTTACTAACCATTTAAGTTCTATTAGCGGTTATTTCAAAGGTAGAATTGGTGCTAATACTGCTCCCAGATGGACTTTACCAAACGCCCTCAAAGGTAAAGGAAATCCAGGGGTAGCTGCATTGGTGAAAAGCAATCCCGGATCTATTGGTTATGTTGAATATGACTATGCTACCAAAAACAATCTAAAATCGGCAGAAGTGCAAAACAAGAAAAGACAATTTGTCGCTCCTTCCCTAGCATCTGCTAACTCAGCTTTATCAAATGTAACTTTTCCTGACAACTACCGCGTTTTTATTGGAGACCCAGAACAAGGTTATCCTATTGTTGGTTTAACTTGGATGATGGTTTACAAACAGTATTCTAATCCTACTAAAGCTGATGCAATTAAAAAATGGATTAACTGGGTTCTCAATGACGGTCAACAATATAATGATGACCTCAACTACACTAAAATTCCCAGTGATGTTGTCAATCGTGTATTAAAGACTGTAAATAGCACTGTCAAGTAATTTTTACACACAGTTATAAGTAGCACACCCCACCCTTTCCTTGTCAAGGGGAGGGAATAATCTCTTCCTAAAGCATTGGGGAGACTGGGGGGAGTAATATCACTAACTAAAACTTTGCAAATACCCTGTTTCAAATACCCTATAAAATGTATATTCCTTTTATTTCCTCCACCTGTTATTAATTATGACTAATTTCTTTGAAGAACGGGATAAGAATTCACTGAGTTTAAATAATGGAAATATTGATTTAATATCGATCAGTGGTATTAACTTCTGGTTCGATAGAGGATTTACCTGGCTGGTGTATATTTTTGCTGGTATTACTGTAGCCATTCTATTTGTGATGACTTGGGTAATTTTTCAGCAAGCACAACCGGCTATTGGTCAATTCGGACTGGGCTTTTTATGGAGTCAAGATTGGGATACAGGTAATCAAATTTTCGGCGCGTTGCCCTATATTTATGGAACACTGGTAAGTAGTACGATCGCCATCTTACTAGCTGTACCCGTGGGTATATCCATAGCTTTAGTAACTAGTGAGGACTTCTTACCCATTCCGGTTAAAAGTACCCTCGCTTTTGTGGTAGAACTAATTGCAGCTATCCCCAGTGTAATTATTGGTTTATGGGGAATTTTTGTATTTATTCCTGTCATAAAACCTTTGGAAAAATGGTTAGGTGGCACTTTTGCATTCATACCACTATTTAATACCGAAGATCCAGCGGGGAATAATATGTTGACAGCGGGAATTATTCTCTCCATTATGATTTTACCCACAATGGCAGCTATTTCTCGTGATGTAATGTTGGTCATTCCTAAGGATTTACGTAGTTCATCTATGGCGTTGGGAGGAACTCGCTGGGAAACAATTTTTCGGGTGTTATTACCAGCAGGATTTTCCGGGTTAGTAAGTGCGGCTATGTTGTCTCTTGGTAGGGCTTTAGGGGAAACAATGGCAGTAACCATGGTAATTGGTAATTACGCTCAAATAAAACTATCTTTACTTGATCCAGCATACACAATCCCCGCCGTTTTAGCTAATGAATTTGCCGAAGCTGAACCAGGATTACATATTGGTTCGTTAAGCTATTTAGGCTTAATTTTATTTGCGTTAACTCTAGCTGTCAATATTGGGGCTGTTTTATTAGTTAAATGGGTTGGTAAAAAGAATAGATGAAAGGAGTCAAGAAGAAGAAAGAATGAAAATTTCTGTCTAAAATCTAAAATCTCCAAAATCCAAAATCCAAAATCCAAAATCTAAAGTTAATTATGAGTGATTCTTTCAATTCCCGAATAAATCAAATAGATCAATCCATAGCATCGGAATTATGCAAGCCCTTACCTACCAGTAGACAAGTATTTACATACTTAATGAACGGACTGGCCTTTGGTTTAACTGCATTAGCACTTCTACCATTATTGTCCATATTGTGGGAAATTTTGCAAAGGGGACTTTCTGGCTTTAGGTTGGAGATGTTATTTAGTCCATTAATTGAAAATGGCTTTGCCAATGCTATTCTTGGTACTATACTCATGGTCAGCATTGGTGCATTATTCAGTATTCCTGTGGGGGTAATGACGGGAATTTTCTTAGCGGAATTTAGTCAAACCAACCCAGTCGCTCAATATGTTAGATTTATTACTAGCATTATCACGGGTGTACCTTCAATTGTGGTGGGGATGTTCGCTTATGGTGTGATTGTTTTAATAACTAAGCAATTTAGCGCCATTGCTGGAGGTTTTGCTTTAGCTGTGATCATGCTACCAGTGATAGTATTGACAACAGAAGAGGCTTTAAAGTTAATTCCTATACCTCAGCGTCTCGCATCCGCCGCTTTAGGGGGGACTCGCTTCCAAACTACTTTTCGCGTGATTATTAGTGCTGCTATTCCCGGAATTACTACGGGTATCTCCTTGGCCATAGCTCGCGCTGCTGGTGAAACCGCACCACTAATTTTTACCGCTTTATTTAGTCAAAATTGGTCAGATAGTTTATTCAGTCCCACTGCTTCGTTACCAGTATTGATTTTTAATCTTTATAATAATCCCGACCCAGCAGTAAACCAATTAGTTTGGACTACTTCTATCATTCTTCTGACCATAGTGCTATTTTTTAGCTTGATATCTCGCTTAATCTCTCAGAAAAGTAAAGCCAATTAAAAACGTTTCTTGCATTAAATTATGAGTAATCTAACCACAGCGATCAAAGTCAAAAATCTTAGCTTTTACTACGGCAACTATAAAGCTATTCAAGGGATATCATTGGATATCTATAAAAACCAAGTTACCGCACTAATTGGTCCTAGTGGTTGTGGTAAATCTACATTCATCAAAACTATTAATCGCATTAGTGAATTAGAAGGAAAAGTCAAAGTTGAAGGTAGTATCGAATTTTTTGGTCAAAACATCTATGACCCTCGCATTAATATCAATCGTCTGCGTCGGGAAATTGGCATGGTATTCCAAAAACCAAACCCTTTTCCCATGAGTATTTATGAAAATATTGCTTACGGCGTAAAAATTGCCGGCCGATGTCCGAAAGTAGAATTAGATGAAATTGTGGAATCCGCGCTTAAAGGTGCCGCCCTCTGGGATGAGGTCAAAGATAAACTAAAACAATCTGCTTTTGGGCTTTCTGGTGGACAACAGCAGCGTCTTTGTATCGCTAGGGCTTTAGCAGTCAAACCCAAGGTGTTACTCATGGATGAACCTTGTTCAGCCCTCGATCCCATTGCTACCATGAAAGTGGAAGACTTAATTCACAAATTGCGAACAGAATTTACGATTGTCATTGTCACCCATAATATGCAGCAAGCAACCCGTGTTTCTGATTTCACGGGATTTTTTAGTACCGATGAAAGTCGCATCGGTCAAATGGTAGAATTTGGTGCTACCAATCAAATCTTTGGTAGTCCCTTAGATGCTCGTACCCGTGACTATGTTTCTGGACGTTTCGGTTAAATACGGATAAATAAACTCAATACAAGATGTAGCTTGAGCCTCATCAGGATTTAAAATCATAAGCATTCCTCATGCAAAATCCCAAATTAGTATGACTCATTCTACAGATATTACCACCTTAGCACGGTGGATGGCGGCCGATTTTAGCAATCAAGCCCAAGTTTTCGAGAATCCGGCTTTTTTTGCCCATATTCGTGTATGTATGCGTCCCCTGAATTGGGAGGTATTATCAGGGGTGAGTTTGTTTGTAGAACAAGCTTACGACTATATGCTGAATAAACCCTACCGCGTGCGGGTGTTACATCTGACAACAGTAGGGGATAAAATCCACATTGAAAACTATACAGTCAAAGCAGAAAAAGACTTTTACGGTGCTTCTCGTGATTTACCCCGGTTACAAACTTTAACAGGCGATCGCCTAGAAAAGCTTTCTGGTTGTAACATGATTGTAGAATGGACTGGCAGCCAATTCAAAGGCACAGTCGAACCAGGAAAAGGCTGCATTGTCATCCGTGACGGGCAAAGAACCTATTTGGATAGTGATTTTGAAATTGATGGTGAAAAGTTCATCAGCCGCGACAGAGGGCGAAATCCTGAAACAGATGAGCATATTTGGGGTTCGGTCGCTGGTCCTTTTTACTTCCTGCGGTGGGGGAATTTTGCCCAAGAAGTCAAATTAAATCCCTAAAATCCAATACTGGACAGGCTTTCAGTCTGTCCAGTCTGTGAAAAAAATTCATAATCAAAAGCATAATTAAAAAAATTTCTCCCAAATAGTGCAAATTGAAAAAAATAGTGCTATCATAGGTAATCGTAGGCGCGGCGACATAGCCAAGTGGTAAGGCAAGGGTCTGCAAAACCTTCACCCCCGGTTCAAATCCGGGTGTCGCCTTTGGAAAAAAATAAGAAAATAATTAATATCCGGTATATATAGTGTTATAGTGTTTTTGCAGGCATTATTTAAGTTTAGAAGTTTTATGCGAAGTGTAATTCGATAAACTCGTCTTTCTAATGGGATGAAAATATTGTGTTTACAAAAAGATGAAGCACAATTAATGTATCAGGAAGTTCAGAATTATTTAAAATATGGTATTGGGTTAAATCAAGGAGATACAGTTTTTGATGTTGGTGCAAATATTGGATTATTTGCACTTTATTTATCACATAAATTTAATCAGAAAATAAATATTTATGCTTTTGAACCTATCCCTGATATTTTTGAAGTTCTCAATAAAAACATTCAACGTTTTAGCTTAAAAAATGTTAAAGAATTTGCTTGTGGACTTTCTCAAAAAGCTGGAAATGTAAAATTTACTTATTATCCAAATATGACCTTAGGTTCTACAGCCTATCCCATTACACAACAAGCGGAAATAGATAAACTTCAATCAATATCTATAGCTAATTTTAAACATTTTCCTGCTCCTCTTTCCTGGTTACGATATTTACCAGAGTCTTTATTTTCACGTCTTATCAATTGGAAATTAACCGCTGCTTTTCAAGGAAAAGAAGTTAACTGTCAATTGAAAACAATATCACAAATTATTCGTGAGCAGCAAATTGAGCAAATTGATTTACTGAAAATTGATGTAGAGAAAAGTGAAATGGATGTGCTATTAGGTATTGAAATAGAAGATTGGTCAAAAATAAAGCAAGTTTTTGTAGAAGTACATGATATAGATTTCCGTTTAGAAAAAATTGAACATTGTTTAAAAGACAAAGGATTTAAAAACATTAAAATTGAACAAGAACCTATACTCAATGGTTCTGATATTTTTAGTGTGTATGCTTGGTAAAAAAAGCGGTTAAAAGCCAAATTTACTAAAATAGCGATAGAAAAGTATTTCTTTTCTCCAACTCTTACAAATTAGGGCGGAGAAACCCCGCCCTATAGACAATTTTGCTGAAATAAACAGCAAGAATTAAAGTGAAACCTTAACTAAAAGTATCTTACTTCTTAGCCTCAGCAATGGGAACCCATTCAGTGTGGAAAGTTCCTTCCTTGTCAGTCCGTTTGTAAGTATGAGCGCCGAAATAGTCCCGTTGTGCTTGAGTTAAGTTTTGTGGCAAGCGATCGCGGCGGTAACTATCGAAGTAATCTAGAGAAGCACTGAAAGCTGGAACAGGAATACCCAACTTAGCCGCAGTCACAATTACTTCCCGCCAAGCCGCTTGTCTATCCAGAATTGTTTGCTTAAATTCAGGCGCTAACAACAAGTTAGGTAAAGCTGGATTTTCGTCAAAAGCCTTCTTAATCTTATTCAAGAAACCAGCCCGAATAATACAACCACCCTTCCAAATTCGAGCCATTTCGCCCAAATTCAATTCCCAATTGTAAGTTTTAGAAGCTGTAGACAACAGCGCCATACCTTGAGCATAGGAGCAGATTTTAGAACAATAGAGAGCATCCCGCACCATGTTTACAAAAGCGGCAATATCGCCACCATACTTAGCATTAGGTCCAGTGATAATCTTAGAAGCAGCAATGCGTTCATCTCTAATAGAAGAGAGAATCCGGGCATTTACCGCTGCTGTAATTGTCGGAATCGCTACACCCAATTCTAAAGCAGTTTGTACAGTCCAACGACCAGTACCCTTTTGACCCGCAGCGTCAACAATTAAATCAACGAGGGGAATCTTGGTTTCTGGGTCAACATAGGGGAAAATATTCGCTGTAATCTCAATCAAAAATGAATTGAGTTCGTCAGTTGTATTCCATTGAGAAAATACCTCATGGAGTTGTGCTGCATTTAAACCAGCCACATTTTTCAGTAAATCGTACGCTTCTGCAATTAACTGCATATCACCGTACTCAATACCATTGTGAACCATTTTCACATAATGTCCAGAACCACCAGGACCAATGTAAGTGACACAAGGACCATCATCAACTTGAGCCGCGATTTTATTGAAAATCGGGGATAGATACTCATAAGAGCTTTTTGTTCCACCGGGCATGAGAGAAGGACCATTTAAAGCTCCTTCTTCACCACCACTCACACCCATACCAATATAACGTAAACCAGTGGGTTCTAATTCTTGAGTGCGTCTTTCTGTATCTTCAAACCAAGAATTACCACCGTCAATAATAATATCACCCTCTTGTAGTAAAGGCTTAAGCTGTTGAATTACCGCATCAACAGGCTTACCAGCTTGTACCATCACCAAAATTTTCCGAGGACGTTCCAATGAGGCGACAAATTGTTCTAGGCTAAAAGCAGCCCTAACGTTCCGTCCTTGGGCGCGGTACGCCATAAAGGCATCGGTTTTTTCACGAGAGCGGTTGTAAACTGCAATTGGAAAGCCATTTCTTTCAACGTTAAGAGCGATATTTTCGCCCATAACAGCTAATCCAATCACACCAAAGCTTTGTAGTGTCATAGTTTGTGTTCAAATCTTTTGTTTGGGTTTGGCTCTTTCTCTTGCAGATCCTTTCTCTTTAAGGGTAGTCCGAGATTTTCGCTTCACTCCTAAAGAAGATATTAAGAGTTTCTCAAGAATTTCCCAAAATTACGACCAATATCAATAATTATTTTCATTTTGTATTTAAGTCAACAAATTAGTGACAAATTAGTGACAAAATTTGCAAAATTAAAATACATAGTGCAAGGAAAGGCAAGAGGCAAGAGG
This sequence comes from Anabaena sp. FACHB-1391, assembly GCF_014696755.1. NCBI lineage: Bacteria > Bacillati > Cyanobacteriota > Cyanophyceae > Nostocales > Nostocaceae > Anabaena > Anabaena sp. FACHB-1391. The sequence goes on from NZ_JACJQS010000020.1 coordinate 24,775, forward strand.
CAATAAAAATTAAATATCCTTATCCTATCCCCTATTTTCTTTATTATCTCTTCCCTCTCCCCCGTCCCCTCTCCCCTGTCCCCCGTCCCCTCTCCCCTGTCCCCGTCCCCTCTCCCCTCTCCCCCGTCCCCCGTCCCCCGTCACCTCTTCCCTCTCCCCTCTTCCCTGTTCCCTTTCTTTCATGAAATAGTAAGGAGTATTAAAAAATGCTGGCCTATTTTATAGCGTTGGTAGTCGCTTTTGGTAGTTTAGCCATTTACCTATCAGCCTTCTTTTTTCCAGAAATCCATCGCCAGAATGATTTTATCTGGAGTGGAGTTGGGTTATTCTACGCCTTGGTACTATGGATTTTTGCACCTGGAATTAGTGGAGGGCTGTTACTGGGTCATATAGCCAGTGTGGCACTGTTAGTATGGTTTGTGTCACAAACTCTCTCATTACGGCGACAGTTGGCCCCCGAAGAACAGCAAACTCCTTTACCCAGTCCTGAGCTAATTAAAATTAGTTTCCAAGAACAAATGTCAAAGTTTTCTGTGAAAGAGAAATTTCGACAATTATCCGCATTCATTGGTAGTGTGTTTAGTGGTGCAAAAGGAAAGCCGTCACAGACTGTAAATCAACAGCCAGTTATCAAAACTACTCAAGAGATTTTACAGCCAGGTACAACTCAAGCAACTCAACCCTCAAAATTACCAGATGAGTCGCTAAATGTCACCCCAGCAATTGTAACTCAAGCTTTATCAGAGGAGACTTTTTCTCCATCACCTGTTTTAGAAACGGTAGAACTAGCACCAACAGCACCAGTTATTCAGCCGCAAGAAGAACAGGTAATTCCGACAACAGAAAGACCTGCGACAGCCGAAACTCAAAATCTATCAGAAATAACTCAAATTGAAGTATTTGTTTCAGAATCACTGATAGCAGCAGAAACTGAAACTCTGATAGAGATAGTTCAGACTGAGGTACTTGTTTTAGAAGCAGAAACTAAGGATGCTGCCACTGAACTAAAAGTAAGTTCCCCAAATCCAGTGACATCGGAGTTATTAACCACAGAAGCAACTCAAAACCCTGCCATGAACGTTGAGGAAGTTAAACCAGACGGGGAAGCATTACCAGAAAAAATCCCATTCAATAAACCAGAGGAGGAGTAATTGAGGGGATTTACGCTGCTGATTCCCATAAATCAAGGGAAACTGGGCAATTTATGATAGTAGGGGCAACTACAGGGGGTTTGTCCCTGCTGGATTAAATCCCAATTGGGATAATAAACGATCAATATCAAAATGCTCAGACATAAGAGAGCGAATACACTCTATTTTAATTGGTTCATGGACGCGAACCTGACCAAAGCTGCGGTCAATGATTTCTACTGTGGTCAGAGTATCCAGATCCACGGATAAAATCGGGATTTCTAGCTCTTCGGCCCGGTTAAGGATAAATGCAGGAGGTGGTAGTTGTCCAGTCAGAATCAGACATTGAGTAGATGTTTCTAAGGCTGCTTGTTGAATTTCCACCCGGTCCCCCCCAGTCACTACCGCCATATTCTGACGTTTGCGGAAGTATTTCACAGCAGAGTTGACATTCATTGCCCCAATGGCTAGACTTTGGACTAATAAATCTAGGCGATCGCTTCGACAGAGAACTTCAGCGTTTAACTGCTTAACTAATTCGCCCACACTCACACTGCGAAGGATATCGCTTTTGGGTAATGTTGCTAGTACAGCAATATCCTGTTTTTCCAAGAATGGACGCAACAGGGTTTGTACTAACTCTGATTTTTCTTCAGGTACTTCATTAATTACGACACCCATTAACCGTTTACCCAATCGCTGTTTAGCAGACAACAACCCTTCAATAGAAGTTAGTGATTGATAACGGCTAATTAAGAGTACAGGAGCATCTAATTTTTCTGCTAGTTCCAGTAAGGATAATCCAAATAAATTTCCTTCTGATAAGTTTGCAGGTCCTTCTAATAAGACCAAATTGTTCTTTGGTATTTGTGAATACTTCTCTACTAGTAACTGTTGATAGTTGGTTGTGTCTTCTCCCTGTAAGCGTTTCTGGACGGTAATTTCATCTAAAGACAATAAGGTGGGAGCAATACGGTTGTCTGGAAGGTTCAGGTTATGAGTAATAAACTGGACATCTTCCTCAACTACTGTTCCTGTTGGTGTCTTGACAAAATTACCCAAAGGCTTACCATAAGCGATATCCAACCCATGAAGTTTTAGCTGATGAGACAAACCTAAAACCGTTGCAGATTTGCCACTGTAAGCTTCAACTGATCCAACCAGCAAGTATTTAGCAAGTGTTGGCACGTATGCACTCCTAATTTCAAAAGTTTGTACAACTCAGCTAGGTGTCTATCAATTTTAGTGCTTTCTGGTGGCAGGTAAATAGCTTGATTCAATCTTAATTGCCCCAATCTTAAAAATTAAATGGGAATAAATCTAGCTGTGGTAGCTATTGTAGCGATTTTGATCAAGATAAAAATATCTGTTTAAATAAATAATTTATGCTTTTTGGCATACAACAGCGATTATATGGAAGCTTTGATTTCTTCTGATGTCATTATGATCTGAATTTGCTTCGTAATCAGTAATCCGAGGCTTGATAGATACTGTACAATAAATTATGTAGCTGGCTAATAAAATATGCAAGATACCCTGACTATTACCATTAATCCAGAACTAAAAGCAGCACTTTTAGAAATTACTCAAGCTGAAGGTATATCTCCTGATAGTTTCATTGGTAAAGCTATTGAGGATTATATTTTTACCCACACATTCCGCGCTTTGCGTTCTTATTTGATGGCAAAGAATCAAACAGGTTATACCGATGAGGAAATTTTTGAGATAATTTTATGAAGCTAGTTCTAGATACTAATGTTCTGATTCAGAAAATATTAGACAGAGTTTTCTAAATACATAGTTATTCAGCGAGTATTTCATAAAATAATCTTGGAGGAGTAGTTATGTCCACAAAATATTTTAATCCTTATACAGATTTCGGTTTTAAGAAACTATTCGGAGAAGAAGGCAGTAAAGATCTACTCATGGATTTTCTCAACCAACTTCTACCAATACATCATCAAATTCAACAATTAACCTTTAAAAATCCGGAAAATCTAGCTGATACCATAGCAGAACGTAAAGCCATATTTGATATTTACTGCGAAAGTAAAACTGGTGATAAGTTTATTGTGGAAATGCAAAAAGCAAAAATCAAGAATTTCAAAGATAGAGCTTTATTCTATTCCACATTCCCCATTCGTGAACAATCAGAAAAAGGCGATTGGAATTTCTTTTTACTACCCGTCTATTTTATCGCCATTTTAGATTTCGAGTATGACGAAAATATAACATCTAAATTTAGGCGCGATGTGTGTCTAAAGGATCAAGATGGTGATATTTTCTTTGATAAGTTAAACTTTAAATTTTTACAAATGCCATTATTTAATAAACAAGAAAATGAATTAATAACGCATTTTGATAAATGGCTGTATTTTTTGAAGAACTTAGAAAGTTTTAATCATATACCCGTGATATTAAATGAACCAATATTTCAGAAAGGGTTTGAAATAGCGGAAATATCTCACTTAAATGTGGAGCAGTATGAACAATATAAGAAGAGTTTAGTGCAGTATTTAGAAGTGAAAAATGTATTTGATACAGCCTTTGAAGAAGGTGAGAAGTCCGGTATTGAGAAAGTTGCTAAAGCTTTGAAAGAGCAAAATATAGCCATAGAAATTATTGCAGAATCAACTGGCTTATCTTATGAAACTATTAAAAGAATTTGAGCGAATAATGCCAATTGATAGACTTGGCGATCGCATTACTGACTTTAACCCCACGGAAGGCGATCGCTCTCAGCTTTGAGTTAATTTCAGGGAGCGATCGCATTCTGTTGGTATATGATTCTCTATGAAGTTAGGCTAAATAGCTATATTCCGTGACTTGTGGGAAGTCCTAATAGTTCATCAACAAATTAAGCTAAAATAAAATAAATAGCAAAATCCTCACCAGTATATGGTTACATCAACACAAACCACAACTCAAACCTTATACGACCAAGACTATTACCTGTGGATAAGAACAACCATTAACCAACTTCGCACAGGACAATTTTCTGCTGTTGATTTAGAGAATTTATTAGAAGAATTAGAAACTATAAGTAGAAGTGAGAAGCGAGCAATTGAAAGTTTATTAACTAAGTTGCTTGTACATCTACTAAAACTCAAATGTTGGGATAGTGAAAGAGAACGTAATCAAGGACATTGGCTAGGAGAAATTAGGACATTTCGCAACCAGATTAAGAAATCTCTTAAAGATAGTCCAAGTTTAAAACCTTACATTTTAGAAATATTTGACCAATGTTATCAAGATGCTAGATTAGAAGCATCAGATCGTTCTCAACTTCCCCTTGATATCTTCCCTCTTATCCCCATTGCTTCACTAGCACAAATTTTAGATGATTGGTTGCCAATCGAAAAAAATCAAGGCTGAAATTTTTTTCCTCTTTCCCTGACTTGAGATTTGAGAGCCAAACTAAAATCAAAGCTAAAATCAAAACGACATTGTACTAAAAAGCTTTAATGCTGACCGCTGACCGCTGAAAGCTGCTGTACGTAATTTATATCCTGGATAGAAACGTCATTATAGTACATAAGTTCTACATTTTCCCATTAACTCCCACTTGAAAATTCATCCCTAAGATTCTTTGCTTTTATCTTTATCAGTTGCTACATAGAGTCCTAAACTGTAGATGAGAATTGAAAAGCAGTCGGGAGAAATTTTGTGAAAAAAGTTTTAGCAATCATTCTTGGTGGGGGTGCGGGTACTCGGCTTTATCCGTTAACCAAGCTTCGCGCCAAACCAGCAGTACCAGTAGCCGGGAAGTATCGCTTAATAGATATTCCCGTTAGCAACTGCATCAATTCGGAAATATTCAAAATCTATGTCCTCACTCAATTTAACTCAGCCTCCCTGAATCGTCACATTGCTCGTGCTTACAACTTTAGTGGGTTTAGCGATGGATTTGTAGAAGTGTTAGCCGCACAACAAACCCCAGAAAACCCCAACTGGTTTCAAGGTACGGCTGATGCTGTGCGTCAGTATATCTGGATGTTACAGGATTGGGATGTAGAGGAATTTCTGATTCTCTCCGGTGATCATCTTTACCGTATGGATTACCGTCAGTTTATCAAGCGTCATAGAGATACAAATGCGGATATTACACTTTCCGTAATTCCCATGGATGATCGTCGGGCTTCGGATTTTGGCTTAATGAAAATTAATCAAGCCGGGAGAGTAATTGACTTTAGCGAAAAACCCAAAGGGGAAGCCTTAGCGCAAATGCGTGTTGATACTACCATATTAGGATTAACGCCAGAACAAGCTCAATTACAGCCATATATCGCCTCCATGGGGATTTATGTCTTTAAAAAAGATGTTTTGATTAAATTGCTAAAAGAATCTTTAGAACGGACTGACTTTGGTAAAGAAATTATTCCCGACGCAGCTAAGGATTATAACGTTCAAGCCTTCTTATTTGATGATTATTGGGAAGATATTGGGACAATTGAATCTTTTTATGAAGCCAATTTAGCCCTCACCAAGCAACCCCTCCCTCCCTTTAGCTTCTACGATGAAGCAGCACCAATTTATACCCGCGCTCGTTATCTACCACCCTCTAAACTATTGAATTGCCAAATCACAGAATCTATGATTGGTGAAGGTTGTATCTTGAAAGATTGCCGGATTCAACATTCAGTTTTAGGAGTGCGATCGCGCATAGAATCAGGAACTACAATTGAAGAAACCCTGATCATGGGTGCTGACTATTATCAGCCATTTGTAGAGAGACAATGCAGCCTAGAAGAAAATGATATTCCCGTCGGTATTGGTACAGACACCATTATTCGTCGGGCCATCATTGATAAAAATGCCCGCATTGGTCACGATGTGAAAATCATCAATAAAGACAACGTCCAAGAAGCAGAACGGGAAAAACAAGGCTTTTACATTCGTAGTGGCATTGTCGTCGTTCTCAAAAACGCTGTCATTCCCCATGGAACAATCATCTAGTTAGTCAGTTGTTCGTTATTTGACTAATGACTAATGACTAATGACTAATGACTAATGACTAATGACTAAATTAATTTTGCTGATTGGTCTTCCTGGTAGCGGTAAATCAACCTTAGCAAAACAACTATTAACAGAATGCTCCCAGATGCAGCTAATTTCCACAGATGCCATCCGGGGGCAAATTTTTGGTTCTGAAGCAATTCAAGGGGCTTGGCCGCTAATTTGGCGGGAAATAGAACGACAATTTCAACAAGCCATAACCTTGGATCAAGGAGTGATTTTCGATGCTACCAACGCCCAAAGGAAAAATCGTCGAGCAGTGATTACCCTAGCCCGTGATTTTGGCTTGACTCATATTACCGGAATTTGGCTTAGAACCCCAATCTGGCTATGTTTAGCCCGAAATCAAAGACGAATTCGTCAAGTTCCCGAAGACATCATTTTCCGAATGCACCGCCAAATCCGGGATGCCCCCCCCAGCTTAGAAGAAGGAATAGATGAGTTGATTTCTTGTTCACAATGGCAAGAGTGCGGGAATTGCCCTGGTACATTCGGCAAAAACCACACTTAACTTTGGGAACTTTTTGTTAATTTAATATTTAGACTCTTTTCGGCATTAGACCAAGAAAACAGTAGATCTCATATTTTAGAAAAAACATAACCTAAATTTCCACAGGAGGCTAGTAAATGGCTGCAACCGACTTTAAAGACTATTATGCAATTTTAGGAATTACTAAAACCGCCACATCGGAAGAAATTAAACAGGCTTTTCGCAAATTAGCCCGTAAATATCATCCTGATGTTAACCCCAACAACAAACAGGCCGAAGCAAAATTCAAAGAAGTGAATGAAGCCTACGAAGTCTTATCAGACCCAGATAAACGCAAAAAATACGACCAATTTGGTCAATATTGGAAACAAGCCGGTCAAGGTTTCCCCTCCGGTGGTCCTGGTGCCGATATGGGCGGCTTTGACTTCGGACAATACGGCAGTTTTAATGACTTCTTAAATGAATTATTTGGTGGCGCTGGTCCTCGCAGTGGACGACAAACCGCCACAGATTCTACCTCCACTGGGAGAACAGGTGGTAGATATGGGGGTTTTAACGATTTTTCTTTTCAAGACGCTGCTAGAACACAAGACACAGAAGCAGTAATTACTTTAACTTTAGGCGAAGCATTTGCCGGTGTCGAGAAACGATTTAGTTTAGGAACTGAAACTATTGATGTGCGTATCCCCGCTGGTGCTAAAGCTGGTACTCGCTTACGGATTAAGGGAAAAGGCCAAATTAACCATCAAACGCAACAACGGGGGGATTTATACTTGAAAGTAGAATTACAACCCCATTCCTTTTTCCAAATGGAAGGTGATCATCTGGTCTGCGAAGTCTTCATTACCCCTGATGAAGCTACATTAGGAGCAGCTATTGATGTTCCCACCCCCGACGGTCATGTTAATGTCAAATTACCAGCAGGAGTTCGTTCTGGTCAATCTCTACGCCTACGTGGTAAAGGTTGGCCGCTAACTAAGGGTGGACGTGGTGATCAATTGGTCAAAGTAGCGATCGCTCCGCCAAAAGACCTCAATCCCCAAGAACGGGAATACTATGAGAAAATCAGGGCTATCCGTACCTATAACCCCCGCAGCCATTTAGCACAAGTTAAATTGTAAAGATTGTTTACAATATTCCCCATAAAAATGAGCTAAAATCGTCATTTTGTCTCCCCTGTTAATAATTCAGAGTCGTGAAAACTCTCGAAAATGCTTCACTTCCTACCTTATGGGATCTAGCCACAGCATAACAGGGCATTTTATTTCTGAGAACACCCCTATTCAAAAATATATACTTACTTTCTCATGATCTATCTTTTTTTAAAGTTAGGTTCATGGTATAATGGCGGGCAATTGATGATCGCATTTATTTGCGTACTGACATCAATTGTTGTCTTTTTTATCGATATTGCAGTTTACCGATTCCGAGTCACACTGGGGAAAATAGCTTCAGGGCATTTGCCCAGAAAACTATTAACTCTATATAGATTTTCGGCGTTGCTGAAACCAAGTATGAATTTATGTGTAGATCCGAAAATACCTAGCCAGGTCACGTCTCCACTACAAAGGGTTGAATATCATTAAAAATAATGTTCATACATCAAATCAGCAACGCCAGATTTTCGCCACCGCATAACAAACATCTTGTGAGGAGTGATATTTTGAGCAGTAAAAAACATTCTGTTAGACCAGGGAATCATTGGAAGCAGTTGATCTACTTGGGTTTATGGCTAACCCTACCAACCTTGTTCCTGACCACAGCCATTTCAGTTAATTCCGCATCTGCCGCAGATGACATAATAACTGAAAACCAGAACAGTGAATTAAGCACCGATAAAACTGCAAAAGCTAATTCTGTAACCGATACCAAACAGGTAGTCGCGGCCGCAGAATTAGAAAAAACAGTGGCATCTGTTCCTGAGCAAAACCAACCACAGCTAATTGCACAAACTGGAGACGGTAATCCGGACGATGTTGATAAAATCCGCCAGGATTTACTAATTGAACCCCTGATTAAGATCAAAGTAGCACTAGATCCTAAGCCAACCTACCCACCTGGACTCAGTTTTGCTGGAGAGAGTGCTTTCGGGGCTAACATGAGTGACGCATTTGTAGGATTATCAGCGGCAACCGCTGGTAATAGGGGTAACTCTATAAATGACATAGACGCGAGTACCAGCCTCGGTTTTGGTTTAGGTAATTCCGAAAAACTAGTTGGTCTGGAATTATCGTTCAACAATGGTAGTGTCAAAAACTTTGGTTCTAATGGAACCTTTGACCTCAAAGCTCACCGCATTGTCTACGCTAAAGGAACCAATCAAATTGCTGTAGCTGCTGGCTGGAAAGCCTTTGCTCAGTATCAGACCAAGAACAGTAGTGAAGAAATCAGACCTTCCAGCCTCTATGGTGTGGTAACAAGTTACTCCCTTTTAAAACCTAATGATCCTGTGAATAAAATGCCCGTCTCATTCTCCCTGGGCGTTGGAGGTGGGGACTTTAGGCAAGGTAACGCCAGTACTGGTGTATTTGCTGGAGCGGGTGTGCAAGTTCACCCCCAAGTCGGTGTGGGCTTAGGTTGGAGTGGAGTTGGCTTAAACCTTGGTGCTTCCTTCGTACCTGTGCCTACTTTACCCTTAACAATTACAGTCCAAGGTGCGGATCTTACTGATAACAGCGTAGGTGGCACAACATTTGCGTTAAGCATAGGTTATGGTTTCAATTTCTTGCCTAAATAAATAGAGCTTGCTGATAGGGTAGCATGGCGTTAGCCATATAATATAACCTAAAAACCTTAGATATAAGGATTTTCAGAGATATTAAAGTCAAAAAAAGTGCAGGGAATCAGGGACGATAGCATCAATTGTCAAACAGTTCTATATTTTAGATAATCATCATGTTAAAAACCAGAAATCTCATTTTTACCCTCAGCTTGAGTCCTCTACTGTCATTTGCTTGGCAGTTACCAAACCAAGCCCAGAGTTCCAGTCCCAGTAAAGGTACAGCTGGTGTTGATGCTGGCGCTGCTACTGGTGCTTCACAAACTAGTGGTTTTTCCACACCAACAGGAACAACACAAGGAACAACACAAGGAACAACACAAGCAACAACAACGGAGGGAACTCCTGTAACCATTCCTATAATACCTGGTGTTAAAATCACCATTTTAACTGGTGTTTCCACGGATGGCAAGCTGTCGGTGGCTACAACTACAGGTGGTGACACAACTGCAACAGTTGCACCTACAGCAGCGACCGTAGAATCAACTTCATCTAGCCTCACTGTCATAGATGGTGAAACGGGAAAGACTGTTGTGCTCATCCTTGCCGCACAAAACCAGGTTGAAATCAATCAGTTGGGTGCCGTTATTATTCAGAATGTTAACAGTATAACAGGTGGTACAACAGGTGGTACAACAGGTGGTACAACAGGTGGTACAACAGGAAGTGTTGATGCTGCTGACATTACTACGCTATTGACAGGTGGTGCTGATGCACAACAGGCTGCGACTAACGTAACAAACGGCTTCATTGCTGGGGGTATTACCCTGGAACGAGCAACAGCACTAGTCACAGCCCTAACTGGTTTGTTTGCTTCTTCTAAAGGTTCCTTGCCAAATCAGCCCCTAGCCCTAGCAACATCAGGACAGCTAGTAGCCAGCACCAAACCTTTTAAACCGGTTACTATCATTGCTCAAGGCAGCGCTGGCATAAGTGTCAATATCAATAAGCTAAACGACGCTATTGTTGCCTACAACTCAATTATCCTGCAAAGTGAACCGCAAGCTGTTAAAAATCTCTCTCGCAATGGCGGTTTCGTCGGCATTGGTGGCATACTCAAACAATTGAGAACTGTGATCAAATAACCTTTAATTACGCAAACGCAACTCCAAACAATACCTGGGAGTTGCTGAATTGTAGTAGGTGACGGAGCTTGCGAAGCTACATTAGGAGCAGCTATTGATGTTCCCAACCCCAATGGTCATGTTAATGTCAAATTACCAGCAGGAGTTCGTTCTGGTCAATCTCAGCGCCTACGTGGTAAAGGTTGGCCGCTAACTAAGGGTGGACGTGGTGATCAATTGGTCAAAGTAGCGATCGCGCTCCGCCAAAAGACCTCAATCCCCAAGAACGGGAATACTATGAGAAAATCAGGGCTATCCGTACCTATAACCCCCGCAGCCATTTAGCACAAGTTAAATTGTAAAGATTGTTTACAATATTCCCCATAAAAATGAGCTAAAATTGTCATTTTTTCTCCCCTGTTAATAATTCAGAGTCGTGAAAACTCTCGAAAATGCTTCACTTCCTACCTTATGGAATCTAGCCACAGCATAACAGGGCATTTTATTTCTGAGAACACCCCTATTCAAAAATATATACTTACTTTCTCATGATCTATCTTGCTTTTAAAGTTAGGTTCATGGTATAATGGCGGGCAATTGATGATCGCATTTATTTGCGTACTAGATCAATTGTTATCTTTTATGTACGTATTACAGTTTACCGGTTCCGAGTCACACCGGGAAAAATAGCTTCAGGGCATTTGCCCAGAAAACTATTAAAGGCGCTTTGGGGATTTTCCTCAAAGCATTGCGTTAGCGTAGCGGCGCGTTAGCGCGATATGCCGAGTTAAGAACTTTGGTTTTTAGGACTCTATGTCCGTGTATATCATCAGATGTCCTAGATTAAAGTTTCTGTATATAAACTTTCGCCACCGCATAACAAACATCTTGTGAGGAGTGATATTTTGATCAGTAAAAAGCATTCTGTTATACTAAGGAATCATTGGAAGCAGTTGATCTACTTGGGTTTGTCGCTAACCCTACCCACTTTGTTCCTGACCACAGCCATTTCAGTTAATTCCGCATCTGCCGCAGATGACATAATAACTGAAAACCAGAACAGTGAATTAAGCACCGATAAAACTGCAAAAGCTAATTCTGTAACCGATACCAAACAGGTAGTCGCCGCCGCAGAATTAGAAAAAACAGTGGCATCTGTTCCTGAGCAAAACCAACCACAGCTAATTGCACAAACTGGAGAAGGTAATCCAGATGATGTTAATAAAATCCGCCAGGATTTACTAATTGAACCCCTGATTAAGCTCAAAGTAGCACCAGCTCCTAAGCCCACCTACCCACCTGGACTCAGTTTTGCTGGGCCGAGTGCCTTCGGGGCTAACATGAGTGACGCATTTGTAGGATTATCAGGAACGACCGCTGGTAAAACGAGAAATGTGATCGACGGTAGTACTAGTCTCGGTTTTGGTTTAGGAGATTCCCAGAAACTAGTTGGTCTGGAATTCGCTTACAGCAACAATAGTATCAGAAAATTTGGAGTTAATGGCAGCTTTGACCTCAAAGCTCACCGCATTGTCTATGCTAAAGGAACCAATCGAGTTGGTGTAGCTGCTGGCTGGAATACCTTTGCCAATTATGGTACTGACCCTACCGGACCTTCCAGTGCCTATGGTGTGGTGACAAGTTACTCCCTTTTGAAGCCTAATGACTCTGTGAATAAAATGCCCGTCTCCTTCTCGGCTGGGGTTGGGGGTGGCAGTTTCCGCCAAGGTAATGCCAGTACTGGTGTATTTGGTGGAGTCGGTGTGCAAGTTCATCCCCAAGTCGGTGTGGGTCTAGGTTGGAGTGGAGTTGGTTTAAACCTTGGAGCTTCCCTAGTTCCTGTACCAACCATACCTTTAACCATTACACTCCAAGGTGTGGATCTCACAGATAATAGCACGGGCGGCACGATATTTGCCTTTAGCATTGGTTATGGTTTCAATTTCTTGCCTAAATAAACACTTCCATATCTAGAATATTTAGAATTTAAAGAATCATCATGTTGAAAATCAGAAATCTCATTTTTGCTCTCGGTCTGAGTCCATTAACATTAGCCGTCTGGCAATTACCCAGCCAAGCTGGAGGTAATGCACCTGGCTCTGGGAGTGGCAATAATAATTTGCAAGGTTCAACAATTACCCCTTTCTCAGTGCCGCCAGCAGCACTGCCAACAGGAGGAGGAGCAGCTGCAGGAGGAGGAACACCAGCAACAGAAGCAGCAGCAGCAGGAGCACCAGGAGCAGCAACGACAACAACAACAACAACGATAGGAGGAGAGACAGTAACAACAACAGCCGTAACAACACAAGCAACAACAACGGCGGGAACTCCTGTCACCATTCCTATAATACCTGGTGTTAAAATTAGCATTACAGCTGGTATTTCTACGGAGGGAAAGCTGTCCTTGGCTACAACTACAGGTGGTGACACAACTGCAACAGTTGCACCTACAGCAGCGACCGTAGAATCAACTTCATCTAGCCTCACTGTCACAGATGGTGAAACGGGAAAGACTGTTGTGCTCATCCTTGCCGCACAAAACCAGGTTGAAATCAATCAGTTGGGTGCCGCTATTATTCAGAATTTTAACAGTATAACAGGTGGTACAACAGGTGGTATAACAGGTGGTACAACAGGTGGTACAACAGGTGGTACAACAGGTGGTACAACAGGTGGTACAACAGGTGGTACAACAGGTGGTACAACAGGTGGTACAACAGGTGGTACAACAGGAAGTGTTGATGCTGCTGACATTACTACGCTATTGACAGGTGGTGCTGATGCACAACAGGCTGCGACTAACGTAACAAACGGCTTCATTGCTGGGGGTATTACCCTGGAACGAGCAACAGCACTAGTCACAGCCCTAACTGGTTTGTTTGCTTCTTCTAAAGGTTCCTTGCCAAATCAGCCCCTAGCCCTAGCAACATCAGGACAGCTAGTAGCCAGCACCAAACCTTTTAAACCGGTTACTATCATTGCTCAAGGCAGCGCTGGCATAAGTGTCAATATCAATAAGCTAAACGACGCTATTGTTGCCTACAACTCGATTATCCTGCAAAGTCAACCGCAAGCTGTTAAGAATCTCTCTCGCAATGGCGGTTTCGTCGGCATTGGTGACATACTCAAACAATTGAAAACTGTGATCAAATAACCTTTAATTACGCAGACGCAACTCTGAACAATACCTGGGAGTTGCTGAATTGTGGTAGGTGACAAAGCTGGCTATGCCGACCTAAAAAACCTAAAAAATGCTAACAAAGTCCAGGTTTTTATAGTCCGTACTCTGTAGGACGGTAAATCTGAACGGTTCTTGACTCAGGTATGACTTATGCAAGTGGCACAAAAAAATATAATTTTTTTGAATTTTTTGGTTTTTAGTCACGGCTAAAGCCCTGATAATCACCTCTTGTACCCGTAATCTTTTGTATCTGCCTCTGGCACTGATGAACTCCTTCCCAGACTCCATCTGGGAAGGAGAATTTGCGGCAAAGCCGCAAATACAGTAAACACAGTAGAAGTTCCCGCTGCCATTCCCTGGCTCTTTTGGGAAACGAGGGAAAAGAGGCGAAAAGAGGGGAAAAATTTATATAAAATTTATATGTTAACTTTGATAAAATTTTAGTATTTATAGTGTATTATGTAATAAATAAAAGATGTATTCCTCAAGTCAGGGAGTAATTAATGAGAAACAAGTTTGGATTAGGAAACTCTTTTTTAGTGACAACCTTAGCTATATCTAGTTTACTGGGTGTCACCTTTGCAGCACAAGCCCAATTACCGCCAGTTTCATCAGTAATTTATGTTGACCCTGTTAATGGTTTAGATCCTGATCAAGCTGGAATATCAGCAAAGCCGTATAAAACCATTACTTATGCTATGAGTCGGGCTGAAACGGGTACAGTTATTCAATTAGCTCCCGGTAATTATAGCAGCGAATCATTCCCGATCAAACTCAAACGAGGGGTAACATTACGGGGTGATGAATCCAGCAAAGGTGAGAGGGTAGTTATTTCTGGTGGTGGTGATTATATCAGTAGCATTTTTGCTAAACAGAATATTACTATCCTGGCAGATCAAGATACCACAATTGAAGGTTTAACCGTCACCAACACCAATGAAAGGGGTACAGGTGTATGGGTAGAATCAACTAACCCAACTATCAAAAACAGTACCTTTATTAACAATGCTAGAGAAGGAGTTTTTGTTACAGGTACAGGAAATCCTAAAATTGAAAATAACCGATTTGTGCGAAATAGTGCCAACGGGATTTCCCTAACCAAATCAAGCCAGGGGGAAATTCGTAATAATTTATTTCAGAATAACGGCTTTGGTTTAGCCATTGGTAATGATTCCACAACCACCCTAACAGAAAATCAAATTATTCAAAACAAAGACGGTATAGTGATTTCTGAATCTGCTAAACCTTTAGTGCGTAAAAACACAATTCAGAATAACAAACGTGATGGTATTGTTCTCATTCATGATGCTTTACCTGATTTGGGGACTAGTAATAACCCAGGTGGCAATGTCATTGCTAATAATGGTCGTTATAACTTCCACAATGCTACGAAAAACAACACCATGTTTGATGTCACAACGACAGAAACACCTGATTCTTCACAAACCGCTGATTTATCCGCCGGTGATCCTAACATAGCACTGCTAAAAAAATGGGAACTAACACCTATGGACTGTAACTCTGGTAGTGAAGTAGTCACCATCATCATGAGTCGCAGACGATACTGCATTACGCCCCATCCTGACTTAACAGCTAAACGTTACCAATATAATCAGGCTACTGGTAACCTTAAAGCTTTAGCAGATTCTCCTACATCTACTTCGTCTCGTCCAGGAGAGGGTTTATAGGTTTCTGTATCAAAGTGACATTTAATAGTTACAGAAAAGCAAAGTCTTAGATTATCTCTTCCAATTTTTTTAATATTTACGAGGTCTTATGAAACATCAATTGAAAACAGCGATCATAGTAGCAACTTTAGCCTTATCCAGTATTTTCGCTTTGGGGTCTACAGTTCAAGCTTTCCCAAAAGTAGATAATACTATAGATGATAGTGCTGATTCAGATCTAGATCCCTCTGAGGAAGCTTATACAGGAACTAAATTCACCTGTGTATCTGATGAAAATGGTAACGTGGCCACCATTGGTCAGCGACCTGGTGGAGAACCCATTCCCGTAATTATTTGGACTTCAGACAGTTCCAAATATTTTGGTCAGAAAGTTAGTCCTCAAAGCCGTTGCCAAATCGTGACAGAAAGATTTAATCAGGCTGTAATTAATAGTGGTGGTAGCCTTAAAGATGTTGTCTTGACCAGCGGTACGGTAGGAAATAAAACCGTCATTTGCGTACTTTCCATCAACGATACTGGTTGTGATGGTGGCAATACTCTGTTTACTTTAAACCCGAAAAATGCCAAGAGACCAGACCAAGTTCTTACCCAAATAGCTCGAATCAGTCGTCAAGGTTCTAGTGCTGGCGTAATTCGGGAAACCGGGGGTCGTGTCCAGGTCAAATTGACTGCTTTGCTAAAAGGGAAAAGTGCTGCTCGAATTAAACCAGCTACTGGTGGTTTATAATAAGTAAGAGGATGTTTGGAAAGTATTAAGTTTAATTGCTTCAAAACAATAAAACAATTAGCTCCTGCAAAGCTAATTCTCCGACTGTAGTTTCCCCCATCGCCCTAACCTTATTTGACGAAGAAAGGGAAAAGGAAAAACCTTGGTTTTGGGAATGGGGGTTTCAAAACCTCTCCCCCCATAGAAAAGGTTTCCCGGAGGCCTTATGCAGTCAACTTGATGGGTAAACTTGACAACTTTCAAAATATTCTCTCACATCCTTAACTGGAAACCCTAAAAGTCTCATTTCTTCTTCTTTTTAACATTTAGAGGTCTTATGAAATATCAATTGAAAACAGCGATTGTAGTTGCTACTTTAGCCTTGTCTAGCATTGTTGGTTTGGGTTCTACAGTTCAAGCTTTACCACCTGTAGATAATAAAGTGGATACTAGTAGTAATAATTCAAATGTAGACCCATCGGAGGAAGCCAACACAGGAACTAAATTTAGCTGTGTATCCCAGGGTAAGGGTAACGTGGCTACCGTTGGTCAGCGCCCGGGTGGACAGCCTATTCCCGTCATTATCTGGACTTCTCAAACTTCAAAATACTTTGGTGATAAATTTAATCCTCAAAAGCGTTGCCAAATCGTCACCAAGAAATTAGGTGAGGCTGTAGCTAACAGTGGTGGTAGCCTCAAAGATGTTGTGTTGATGACCGGTCGAGTCAACAAAAGCAGTGTGATTTGTGTAATTTCCGCAAATGACACTGGTTGTGATGGTCGCAATACTCTGTTTACTCTCAAACCAGAAAACGCCAAAAAAGCAGACCAAGTTCTTGCCCAAATCATGCAAATTAGTCGTGAAGGTAGTAGCGCCGGTGTAGTTCGGGAAACAGAAGGTCGTGTGCAGATCAAATTGGAAGATGTGCTAAAAAGTAACCGTGGTCTGTCTATTGGCCAAGGCGCGAAAAAACCTGTTGTTAGAGATGATTCACGTGGCTTGTAATTATTAACTCAAGTTGCTAGTTATCTGAGTTAATCCAGGAAAAAAGTCATTTGTAATTAGTAGTTAAGGAAGAGATGAAGTTTTGATCTCTTCCCTAATTGCTAACATATAATTTCTTATAATTTGTAGGCATGATTTAATCCCCATTTTTTGTTTAATAATCATGTTTTCTCCCATAGCTCGCAGATTCTTTTTACTATTTATTACAACGTTTTCTGTGATTCAGTTGTATGCCCATTCCCACCCGGTAGTTTTGGGTGCTACGTCTTCTATAAATTTTGATATTACCGCCGCCGAAATTGCCAATCAAGTAACTGTCAGAATTTTCACTAAATTTGGTTCTGGCTCAGGGGTAGTTATTAAACATGAAGGGCAAACTTATACAGTATTAACAAATAATCATGTAGTTACTGATAGTCCTGAAGATGGTTATGAAATTTTGACTGCTGATGGTAACATTTATCCAGCAGAGCAAGTTAATTGTGTTAATACAAAAAAATTGGACTTAGCACTGGTGAAATTTACTAGTCCAGAGGATTATCAAGTGGTAACATTGCCAAAGTCAAAAGCTATTTCTGAGGGTGAAACAGTATACGCCTCTGGTTTTCCCGCTTGGCATTTTGTCTTCAAGGGTAAGAAGATCACTAAAATGGAAGAAACCCGCCATTGGGGAGTTAAAGCCTTTCAACTCAAAACTGGAACTATTAAAATGCAGCTGGACAAAACTCTCCCTGGTGGTTATCAATTAGGCAGCACTAATGATGTTTTTCAAGGCATGAGTGGAGGACCTGCCTTAAATCAGCAGGGTGAACTAATTGGGATTAATGGGCTATTAAAGTATCCTTTTCAAGGTATTGATGCTTTTACCTTTACCGATGGTACCATACCAAAAAAAGAAGATTATTTGCAAATGGAATCTCTTAGTTGGGCTATTCCTATTGACAATGTTCTTGATTTTCTCAAAGAACAAGAAATGGTTAACCAAGATCAAACATAATTACCAAGATATACAAAAAAACTCAGGATATGAATTTATATTTTACCAGGGTAAATTATACCATCTTGACTACGGCAGTAATCGCAACTATTGTAATTTCTCTACCAACGTCTGCTGCTGATACTGTTAGTACCCAAAAGATTGCTCAAATTGCTAAAAATACCTCAGTCCAAATTAATGCAGAGGGTGATCTTACTCCTGGAGGTTCAGGTGTAATTATTGCTAAACAAGGTAATATTTACACTGTCCTCACGGCTAATCATGTGGTATGTGATGATTTAGGACGGGCAGGAAAAATTACCTGCGCTACAGATATTACCTATTCTGTACGCACAAACACGGGCAAAGATTACCCTGTTAAAGATGTTAAAGTTTTACAAAAAACTAAAAATGACGCGGATTTAGCTATAGCTACTTTTGTCGCTACAGAAGATTATCCCATTGCTACCTTAGGAAACTCTGACCAAATGGTAGAGGGCGCTGATGTCTTTGTGGGTGGGTTTCCAGCGGTGTTTGGTAAAGTTGGATCTGCCAGAGACTTTGCTTTTACTACCGGAATGGTTGTTTCTCGCGCTAGTAAAGCTATTAATGGCTATGGTTTGATTTATGATGCCAAAACTATAACTGGTAATAGTGGCGGTCCGGTGTTTGATATTGCTGGTAGGGTTGTGGCAATTCACGGGTTAGCTGATACTTCAGCTAAGAATAAAACGGAAACCGGAGCAGTGGTGACACAAAAAACGGGATTTAATGCCGGGATTCCTATTAATACTTTTTTAGCTACAAATGAGCCAATTATTCAAAACACCCCCATGAAGAAGGATGATAGTCCTACGAATAAACCTGCTAATAATTTAAATAATCCTCAGTCAGCAAGAGACTTTTATGGTAGGGGTATTACTAAACTAGATCAATATAATTATCGGGAAGCTGCGGAAGATTTTACTCAAGCAATTAAGCTAGACCCTAAATATATAGAAGCATACTTCAAAAGAGGATATTCATATACCTGGGTCAGCAAACATCAAGAAGCCCTGACGGATTTTAACCAAGCTATTGTTCTTGATCCTAACTACTTAGATGCCTACCTCAACCGGGGTTGGAGTCAGCTATTCTTACAAAATGATCAAGCAGCCCTTGAGGATTTTAACCGCGCAATTCGTCTCAACCCTAACTATGCCGATGCCTATGCCCATCAAGGTATGGCTTATATTAAAATGGGAAAATATCAAGCGGCTTTGGAATCTTCTAAACAGGCTATTCGTCTCGAACCTCGCAACAGTTATGGGTACACTATTCAGGCAGATGTGCTTAATAACTTAAAAGACTATCCAGGAGCTATAAAAGTGTCAACTCTAGCTATTCTGATTGATCCTGATGATTTTAATGCTTACATTAATCGCGCCATAGCTTACACTTTAACTAGTGATTTTCAAAATGCACTTTCAGATTACCAAAAGGCCTCGGAAATATTTGCAAGACGTTATATTAAAAATCCTGTTTCTCTACCAGAACCACAGCCAAAACCAAGTTCTAATTCTCCAGCAGAACCACAGCCAAAACCAAGTTCTAATTCTTCTAGTGACCCAAATGTGGATATAATTAAAAGTTGGCAAGTAATTAATGTCCCCTGTAACTCTGGGGGAAAAGTAGTATCAATCGTGATTGATGGTAAAAAATACTGTGTACTTCCTCATCCCAGTTTAATGTCTAGGGGGTATCAATATAATCGGGCTACAGGTAAGTTAGAACCTGTTGATGCCAATTTAGAGCTAATTAAAAGTTGGGAATTAACTGATGTCTCCTGTAACTCTGGGGAAAAAGTAGTATCAATTGTGATTGATGGTAAAAAATATTGTGTACTTCCTCATCCCAGTTTCATGTCTAAAAGTTATCGTTATAATCGACGTACGGGTAAGTTAGAACCTGTTAGTCCCGATTGAGAGCTAATTAACAAGATAGCCGTTGCGAATCCAAACTATTGCCTACCGCTATATTTTTCTAGAAGTGTCTCTACACTGGCATTATGATTTAAGAAGGAAAATAAATGCCTGTAGAGCAGTTTTCCATCTTTATCTAACACAAACTGCGCTGGTAAAGGCGCTCCTAATGCTTGTCCAGTCTTATAAGTACGAAATGTGTGGCAACTAGGATCACTCAATAATGGCATTTTTAAACCCAAATCTTTGACGATGATTTGACTTTGCTTTTTGTCAGTGCTAGTAATTAATAGAATTTCAATTCCCCGATTTTGGAAATGTTCATAATTTTCATTTATGGCTTGAATATGGGGATAACAAAAGGGGCAATATTGCTTTTCTGTGAAAATTCTGGTAAATGCCAGTATTACAGGTTGTTTACCTCGGAAATCAGAGAGTTTGATGACAGTGTTGTTAGTAATATCTGATAATTTAAAATCAGGTGTTCCTACACCCAATCTAAAATTATCTAAGGCTGGTATAGGTAAAAAGTTATGGAAAAATCTCTCATTAAATAAGCCAGTAAAATCAGTTGCAGTCAGCATAAAGAGTAATTTGTAAGTAATTTGTAAGTAATTTGTAAGTAATTTCTAAGTAATTTGTAAGTAATTTGTAAGCACTAATTCCTAATCCCCAGTTATCTAACCAGTTATCTAACCAGTTATCTAACCAGTTATCTAACCAGTTATCTAAATAGTAGAGAAGTAGATTTTAGACTTGACGGGATCAGGATTCATCGTTTTATCTCCTGGTTGCCAATCAATAGGACAAACTTCATCTGGGTGAGATTGCACGTGCTGAATTGCCTGTAAGATTCTCAAAGTTTCGTCTATACTGCGACCAAAAGCCATGTTGTTGATGGTAGCGTGTTGAAGTATACCATCTTTGTCAATGATGAACAAACCACGTAAAGCAACACCGGAGGAGGGGTCGAGAACGTTGTAAGCGGCGCTAATTTCTTTTTTAATGTCAGAAACCAGGGGATAATTTAAGTCACCAACACCACCGGATTTACGATCTGTTTGCATCCAAGCGAGGTGAGAAAATTCACTATCAACGGAAATACCGAAAACTTTCGTATTCAGGTTGCTAAATTCCGCATAGCGATCGCTAAAAGCAGTAACTTCAGTAGGACAAACAAAGGTAAAATCCAGGGGGTAGAAAAACAGAACAACATATTTACCGCGATAATCAGATAATTTAATTGGTTTAAACTCTTGATCTACTACAGCTGTTGCTGTAAAATCGGGAGCTAGTTGACCAACGCGGAGGCATCCCTCTATTCCGTAGGTGAACATCATTAACCTAACTCTCCTTCTTGGTACTTATATCTATTTTGCAGCCTGGGCATATTAGTTAAATGAAAATTACTTATCTACACAGTTATCATCTAATTATATATTATTTTGTTATTATGAGATAATAGATCATAGTCCCAACGCTGACGGCAAACATAATAACATAATTAAGTAAGCGCAAAAGAAGTAAATATTAACACTAGTAATACTGAAAAATAGCCGAGATTCCTCAACTTTAGAAAACAGGGAACCGGTAAAACAGAAACGAAAACAGAAACTTAGAATATCATGATTTTTCCTGTTGAAATTAGCCGCAGTGGAAATTATTAATTAGGAATTAGGATAGATACAGGCAATGACAAAATAGTCTAAAATATAAAAAAATAATTCACAAGACACAAATTCGGGAATTAATCAATTTTGGCATGAGGGGCATTATGTCCATTAACCTCACTATTGATACTTCACTGATACTTCACACTTGATCATGAAGATAAGTCCTAAATTCTCTGTTGATAAAACTTCTATTCAACCTTAACCAATCTCAATAAACGATAACATTATGTCTTACGTATCCGTCCTCAAAAACATACCGGAAATATTGAGCCAACCCACTGGAATAGCGGCTATAGCTTCCCTTGGTATCCATGGTGCCATTGCCTTAATTGTGCCATTAATGCCAGTTAACTCTAGTAATTCTGCGAAGATTGACCCATCGAAAGCAGTTCCGCTCATGGAATTGAGCGCAGCTGATCAAAAGCGATTACCGCAACCTCCCAAAATATCCCAGCTTCCATTACAGCAACCCCAACTACCACTACAGCAGCAACTACCGGGCGCTAGTTTGGGGAACTTAACAACTATCTATCCCCCTTTGCAACCAGAATCCTTTAATCCACCATTATCAGTTATTCCTAGCTCACCTATTCCTAGCTCACCAACCAACTATAACATCTCTTCTCTGCCTAGTAGACAAGCTATCTTGGGACTGATTCGCAGCAATTCACAGCGAGAAATACCTAGATTAGAAGCCAGATATACTCCCTCAGCGTCTCCTGATGTCAATAATCTCAGCGAGAGAATCCCAGAAACCGAACCCTTAGCAATTAATAGGCTACCAGAACTCAAGCAGAATAATGAAATACCTGGAGAACCACTGAATAATCCATCTCCTGCACAGTATGATATTGGCAGTAGAACGTCAACAGAAATTTCACCAACACAAGCAGTGAAATCAGAAAATAATGTGATTAAAATTCCTCAAGAACAGGAAAAAATAGCTTTAACAGACAATTCTCTAAGTAAATCACCAGAAATACTCACAACCGAGTCTGAATTTAAAAGTAAGGGAACTGAGCAATTGGTGGCTAAACTGCAATCTTATCGCGCTTTCAGACAAAACATTCAACAGGAATATCCGAATGTCAAAGAAAAAGGTGTAATTCGTGAAACCATCCCTAGTGATACAGCAGAGATGGAAAGTACAGTTTCGGGAGCAGCATTCATAGGTTCAGATGGCAAGGTTTTAGATATTAAATTCCAAGAGACCAGTATATCGCCTCAGTTACAATCTAAAGTAAGAGCATATTTCAAGGATAATCCACCTCAAGCCGATAAGCAACTGATTAGCTCTTATCCTTTCCAATTCAAGTTCCAAAATAATCTCAATGCTTCTGGAGTAAGTTCTAAGATTCAACCTTCTGCAACTCCCAATCCAGAAAAAGTATCTACAACTCAAACACAACCCGTACTAACTCCCAATCCAGAAAAAGTATCTACAACTCAAACACAACCCGTACTAACTCCCAATCCAGAAAAAGTATCTACAACTCAAACACAACCCGTACTAACTCCCAATCCAGAAAAAGTATCTACAACTCAAACACAACCCGTACTAACTCCCAATCCAGAAAAAGTATCTACAACTCAAACACAACCCGTACTAACTCCCAATCCAGAAAAAGTATCTACAACTCAAACACAACCCGTACTAACTCCCAATCCAGAAAAAGTATCTACACCCCCGGATACTAAGAAGACCCTTGAGACTGCCACCGTAAATACTCTTAATCCTGTAACTTTACCGACACATAAAGATAATTCCCTTGCGGGCAATACTGAGTCTCATAAAAAACTAATCCAAAAGTTACGCCAAATCAAAGAAGAAAGAAAAAATCCTCAATAATCATTTGTCAAAGGGTAAGAGGGAGGAAAACCTGAGCAATTACCAGCCCCGACAGATATGATATAAGTTAATGAAAAATGGACTGGATTACTCTACTGCGATCGCTACAGTCTGACTTTCTCAACAGGTTAAAATCTGGTTGTCTACTTCATTGCGAAGTTGAAGGTCAACATAGTGAATTAACTATTATTTCTGGTGATAGATTAAAGACATTACGGGAATTTTGTTGGTTAATGACGGAAAAATATAAACGCACCTCCCCAGTCCGTGATGTTTTTATTAAAAACCTGAAAGGTAAATTAGGAGAAGAAGTTGTTAAAGAAAGATTAGCCATACTCTCTAATCTCGAAATAACGTAGTATACTGGGGTTAATCGTATTTAACCGAAAGATGAAATACCTAACCCCAGAACAAGTTTACAAACAATTTGGCTACCACCCTAAGACGACGGCAGAATGGGCTGACTTAGGGAAAATAGAATGTATTTCCCTGGGGGACACCGGAGATATCCAGAGTCAGCCTTTATCAAAACAGTTCCAACGGATAAAGAACGGGTTCTTTACGCCCGTGTCAGCACAAAAACCCAGTTGTTAGACCTTGACACACAAATAGAATTTTTAGGTAAAACTTACCCAGGATGTCGAGTCGTCAAGGATGTTGCTAGTGGCATGAACTGGAAGCGGAAAAACTTTCTTAAATTAATGACTCAAGTTGCGGAAAATCAAATCTCTGAAATTGTGGTGGGACACAAGGACAGGTTATGCAGATTTGGTTTTGAATTCGTTGAGTGGTTTTGCAACCTTCACGGCTGCAAAATTGTTGTGGTGAACAATGCCAAGCTATCATCCCACGAAGAGTTAATGCAGGATTTTATTATCATGCACTGCTTTTCCTCCAAACTTTACTTTCTTCGGGCTTACAAGAAAAAAATAGCCGAAGAGCAAAATATTCATGAAACAAATAGTAGCGAATACGAGTCAATAGGAATATAATAGTAAAAGACGTAGCAAACCAAGTTCATGAAACTCAAAGTAAAGAATCAATTAACCGTTACGAGAACCGCCATTTTAGGGACTAAAAAACTAAATACTTGGAAATCTAACCAACTTGATTTAATTGCTTTGCGTTTAGGACAACTGCGCTCTGACTTATGGAATGAGTTCGGCTCTTTAAAGGCTTGGGGCATTTCTAAATTTGAAATTGACAAACAGCTACGCACATCTAAAGACAAGTACCAATTACCTGCTAAGTTATGGGAAGCAACCCTTTATGATGTAATTGATGATATTCATTTAGTTCAGGCTGCTTGTATTGAAAAAGTGATGAAATCCCTAGGTCAATCATTCCAATCCTTTCAGTCTAAAAAAGGGGTTTTACAACTTACATTAGAAAGTCGTGAATGGTTGAAACACCCCAAGCTTTGCACCTTAGTTAGAAAGTTCTGGTATCGAGGTAACACAAAAGTTTGTAACCAAATTATTGTCAAGGCTTTTGATACTAAATTAGATAATAAAGGCGTGGTATGGCTGCGTTTTGGTGGACTCACAAAGGGTAAAAATCTGAAGTTGCCAACGACTTTAGCGACAGAAGTAAAATGTCAGTTAAGGCTAATCAAACGTAATGGTAGATGGGAAATACATTACACAACCGATATTCAAAAAGCCGAAAAAAAGACCAAAGGTAAAATAATTGGCTGTGACAGAGGTTATACAGAAGTTTATGCTACATCATCTAACGATGGTGCTAGATTTTTGGGTAATAATTTCGGTAAAATCCAAACAGAAGAAACTGATTACAGAACAGCGAAACAAGTTAAACGCAACAAAATCAAATCAGTTTTTGACAAGTCTATTGCCAAAGGGAACAGTGCCAAAGCTGATAGAATCAGACGGAATAACCTCGGTAAAATCAAGTGGAACAACCGAGAAACATCATTTCAAGGTAGGATTCAAACAATAGTTTTTACGGCTACATATCACTTGATGACTGATGCAATCAAGGTAGCTTTTGAAGATCTGACGGAAGCAATAAAAAGCAAAAAGCCTTTGAAAAAACGCATAAAGAGAAATGTTTCTTCATGGTGCAAGGGGGTAGTTGCGAATGCTCTCAAACAAGTTTCAACCCGTACAGGTTGCACGGTTGTTAGTGTTAATAGTGCGTATACGTCACAACTTGACTCCAGATTTGCTACCTTAACGGGTAGTAGAAATGGTGACAAGTTTACCGGACACGATGGGGTCGTAATGCACTCAGATACTAACGCTGCTGACAATATTCTAGCAAGAATGAGTGATGTTGAAATCACTCGATACATGAAACATTCCGATGTGAAGAAAATCTTGTTAGAAAGAAGTCAGAAGTTTCGGGATTCCTTGATGGAAACCGAAGCGATAACGGGCAAGGATAAGCCCCAGACTCTAGAACCTGAAGTCAGGTCAATCAGAGAGCGAACTATCAGCAATTGACACTGTTTGACCAAGGTTTAACTACGTTAGTTGTGTATCCCGATTTTATTACTGAAATAGATTATGAAAAACGCTTTGGTGGTGATGGTAAAAGCGATTTTACCCTCACCGCTAACTCTTTAATTGGGGTTGAAGTCAAATCTCGTCACGGTAGTATTGATAGAGTTAGATGGTCAGTGAGTGCGGATATACTCAAGTAATTAAAATGAATTATCACTATAATTACCACTATATTAATGCTTATTATAACCGAGGAAATGCCCGATTAGAGATAGGAGATAAACAAGGAGCGATTGAGGATTTTCATAAAGCAGCAGATTTATATTGGCAAGAGGGAAAATTAGCAGAATATAAAGATACACAGGCTAGAATTATAAAATTGGAAATAGAAGCATCTTTAGATATTTTAAATTTTTAACTATAAGTAACTATAAGTAACTATAAGTAGGGCTTGCTGAATAAGTCGTCTGTGAGAGCAGGGAACAGGGGACAGGAGACAGGAGACAGGGGACAGGGGACAGGGGACAGTTTTAACTGTTTGGATATCCTCAATTTTCCAAATCCGACAAAGAAAAATGCACCTTTACAGAAACAAACCGATACAAAAAATAACCCCCTTGACTACCAGTATCAGGGGGTTTACAAAACTTAATATCCGCCTTCTTCTTCGTATTCCACCTGTCGTTCCTTGACCTTTTTCGGGATATTTACCGGCTTTGGTGCATCATCCCAAGCATCACCATCTAAATCATCATCATAGTCATCATACTGGTCAGCGTAGGTCTTTTTAGCAGGTTTGGCCTCGTATCTAGGTGCTTCCTGATAACGGTCAGAGACCGTCGCGTCACTCCAGTTATCTTCTTCATCTTCTTCATACCGAATTGACTCATAGGAACGGGCTTTCATAACTTGACGCTGAGGCCTTTCTTCCTCTACGTAGTCTTCCGTCCATTCCTCTTCTTTGGCTACGGGTTCAGGAATACGCACCTTGGGCCGAGGTGCTTCCAGAGGAACACCGCTGGGTAATTGATTACTCGGTGCAACCGTCCGAGGTGGGGTATAACCAAATTCTTCTTCTGCGTCCCTTTCCCAAGGGGCTTTACCAATACCTAGCCGTTCTAAAACGCCTACAGTTAACTGGTTAACTCTTTCTTCAGCACCTTCAAACACAATCAAGCGACTCGGTCCAGTGCTGACAACTTCATCTATAGAAAGTTCGTAGGTACTTAAAAACTGGTCAGGAATTTGGGGTAATCCCAAAGCAGCAATGACTATAGTGTATATTTTACCTGTTTCGCCATTAAATTTAAAGCCCCGTACCTTGCCTAAAACTTCACCTGTTTCTGTGATAACTTCCCAGTTCATGAGGTTACTGAGAATCTCTATTTCCACATCTTCAATGACATCCTCATTATCAACTAAGATGACATCACCGATTTGGTTAATGGTGTTAAGATACATATTGCGAGGGAGACTAGAAATAGAAATAAGGCTGTCTCGCAAACTAAGCGCCACAACCTCTCTTTGATCTACATCAACCCAGACTTGACTCACGATACCTAACCGCTTACCGTTGTCGCGGGTAATTACCTGAGTGTTTAATATATCCGAACGTCTAATTACTTGCTCTGAGGTCATTATATACCTAGTCCTGATCTTTAATCCAGTTTATGTATATCACTATTTTTAACAGAAATTTGTCAGTTGTCACTTGTTAGTTGTCTGCTCCCTGTTACCTGTTGCTGTGGTGATTCTATCATCGGACAGCACCAACTCACAACTATCTTAAAACCAAATATCTCAAAACCAACTAAGTAGGTGAACGTAAAAAAACCGACACAAGTAACGAAAAGTAAAATTGCCCAAAACCTCTTCCCAGTTAAGAGTTAAGAGTTAAGAGTTAAGAGTTCCCTTGTCATAACGACAATTTTTAACGCCAACCTACTTATATCAAAAAATTGTAACTGTTTTACCGATTGTTTTTACATTTTAGCTAATCTTTCCCCATTTGTCCTATCTCAAAATAGACAGTTGTTAACAAAGTATCGCCAAAATGCCAAAATAGAGATCACCAAACCAGTTTTGACCCCACCCTAACCCTCTCCTTAACAACAGGAGGGAAAAATTGTGATCAATAATTGAACGCAAATAAACGCAGATAAACGCAGATAAGGAAGGATGATCATAAGATCCCGGACTTTTATGATAAGTTAAGACATTAATGAAAATAATTGAATTGAAAAAATCAGGGTTCTGAGGCTACTACACAAAATGGCAATTAAGAAAAGTGAACTTTACAGTTCTTTATGGAAAAGTTGCGACGAATTGCGGGGAGGTATGGATGCTTCTCAGTATAAAAATTATGTATTAGTTTTATTATTTGTTAAGTACATTTCCGATCGCTATGCAGGTGTAGAAGATGCCACCTTAGAAGTCCCTGAAGGTGGGAGTTTTCAGGATATTGTCAATTTAAAAGGAAAACCAGATATAGGGGCGAAAATCAATGAAATCATCCAGAATCTAGCCACAGCTAATGACTTAGGTAACATCTTTAATGATGCGGATTTTAATGATGGGGATAAATTGGGGAAAGGGAAGGAAATGCAAGATAGGCTGTCTAACCTGGTAGCTATTTTTGAAACCCCTGCTTTAAACTTTAGTAAAAACCGCGCTGATGGAGATGATATATTAGGTGATGCCTATGAGTATTTAATGCGGAACTTTGCCACCCAGTCAGGTAAAAGCAAAGGACAATTTTACACCCCTGGGGAAGTTTCCCGCGTCATTGCTAAAGTCATAGGAATTAACACCGCAACCAGTCAAGAACAAAGTATTTATGATCCTACCTGTGGTAGTGGTTCATTATTATTAAAAGCAGCAGATGAAACCGATGTAAATATCAGCATCTACGGGCAAGAAATAGATAACGCAACCTACGCATTAGCGCGGATGAATATGATTCTACATGGGCATCCTAGTGCGGAAATTTATCAAGATAATACCTTATCAACTCCCTATTTTAAAGATGATCAAGGTGGGTTAAAAACCTTTGATTTTGCAGTTGCAAATCCTCCTTTTTCTGTGAAAGCTTGGAGTAATGGCATTAAATTAGACAAAGATGAATTTAACCGATTTGAGGGTTATGGAATTCCACCAGTTAAAAATGGTGATTATGCCTTTTTATTACATTTAGTTGCTTCTTTAAAACCTCATGGTAAAGGAGCGATAATTTTACCCCACGGGGTGTTATTTCGGGGGAATGCGGAGGCAGATATTAGAAAAAATCTGCTGCAAAAACGGATAATTAAAGGGATAATTGGCTTACCTGCTAATTTATTTTATGGGACGGGGATACCGGCCTGTATTATTGTCATAGATAAAGAAAACGCCGAAAATCGGCAAAGTATTTTGATGATAGATGCAAGTAAAGCTTATATTAAAGATGGCAATAAAAACCGACTGCGAGAACAGGATATCCATAAAATAGTAGATGTTTTCAATAAACAGTTAGAAGTTCCCAAATACTCGCGGATGGTGCTTTTTACAGAAATTGCAGCCAATGATTATAATTTGAATATTCCCCGTTATATTGACTCTCAAGAAGAAGAAGATATTCAAGATATTGCAGCCCATTTATTAGGGGGCATACCTCAGCGCGATATTGCAGCATTACAAGATTATTGGCAAGTTTACCCAACTCTACAACAAGATTTATTTGCAGCAACAAATAGAGCAGGATATGTACAGCTAAAAATTGCGGTTTCCGAGGTCAAAACCTGTATTTTTAATCATCCTGAATTTATCCAATATAGTCAAGAAATTGACAAGGTTTTTCAAACTTGGGAAAATAAACACACCCCGTTATTAACAGCTATTCAACCAGGGGATAAACCCAAGGAAATTATTTACACCTTATCGGAAGATTTGTTAACAGCATTTGCAGATAAAAACCTGATTGATAAGTATGATGTTTATCAGCATTTGATGACCTATTGGTTAGAAACAATGAAGGATGATGTTTATATTTTAGTTGAAGATGGTTGGAAAGCGGAATTAACGGAAATTACCAATAAAAAGGGGACTATTACAGATTATGTCTGTGAATTGATTCCCGAAGAATTGATGATTAACCGCTATTTTCTCACAGAACAGGGGAAAATTGCCCAGTGGGAAATACAGAAAGATGATCTAGTCCGACAACAGGAAGAAATGCAAGAAGAATATGGTGGAGAAGAGGGTTTATTAGCAGAAGTGACTAATGATAGTGGGAAAGTTACTAAGACTAGTATTAATGTGAGAATGAAGGAAATTCAGAAAAATCCGCTTTTTGCAGATGCAGATGAGTTAAAGGTGTTAAAAAGTTATTTGAAATTGATTGAAGCGGAGGCAGAAATGAGTAAGAAAATTAAGGATCTGACTCTATCTTTACATAATCAGGTGCTTAAAAAATATCAACATTTAACAGAGGAGGAGGTGAAAATTCTGGTGGTTAATGATAAATGGATGAAGACATTAAAACAGGGTATAGTTAGGGAAATGGATCGGATTTCTCAACGGTTGACGCAAAGGATTAAGGAGTTAGGGGAACGTTATGATCTGCCTTTATCTGTGTTGAGTTCTGAGGTGGAGATTTTGACTCAGAAGGTTGAGGGACATTTGCAAAATATGGGAATGGTTTGGTGATAGTTATCTTTTGTAAAGGTAGAGACGTTCCATGGAACGTCTCTACAAAGGTTTAAAACGACGTACAGATTTGCAAAATATGGGGATGGTTTGGTAATGGAAATTAATATTAAGGATGGTTATAAGGTTACTGA
The DNA here is from genome assembly GCF_014696755.1 of Anabaena sp. FACHB-1391. Taxonomy (NCBI): domain Bacteria; kingdom Bacillati; phylum Cyanobacteriota; class Cyanophyceae; order Nostocales; family Nostocaceae; genus Anabaena; species Anabaena sp. FACHB-1391. The sequence continues at coordinate 55,576 of NZ_JACJQS010000020.1, forward strand.
GGTGGGGGTTATTCCTGATGATTGGGAAGTTAAGAAGTTTCGAGAAATATGTAAAGTAAATCAGGGATTACAAATTGCGATAGAGAAACGAATAAAGTACCCTACCCCAAATTCTAAAAAGTATATTACAATTCAATATTTAAATGGCTCAAAGGATATTGAATTTATAAAAGATTATTCTTCGTCAGTTTGTTGTTCTGAAGAAGATATTTTAATGACAAGAACAGGTAATACTGGAATTGTTATATCTGGTGTAAGTGGCATTTTTCACAACAATTTTTTTAAAGTTAATTTTGACAGAAGCCTACTTGATAGAAAATATTTAATTGAATATCTAAGTTCCAATAAAGTTCAAAAAATAATACTTACAAAAGCAGGTATAAGTACAATTCCTGATTTAAATCATAATGATTTTTACTCAATATCAATTCCCCTTCCTCCGCTTGCTGAACAAAAAGCGATCGCTCACGCACTGAGTGATGTAGATAACCTAATTACAGCCATAGATCAACTGATCACGAAAAAGCGTAACCTTAAACAGGGGACAATGCAGGAACTCCTCACGGGTAAGAAGCGTTTACCTGGTTTTAGCGGTAAGTGGGTAAATATAAATATTTTTGATACATCAATATTAAAAGCAAGAATTGGATGGCAAGGATTAACAACAGCAGAATATTTAAAAAATGGAGATTATTTTCTTATAACTGGAACTGACTTTTTTGATGGAAGAATAAAATGGGAAACTTGTTTTTATGTAGATGAAAAACGCTATTCTCAAGACAAAAATATCCAATTAAAAAGGGAAGATGTTTTAATTACTAAGGATGGAACAATTGGCAAAATTGCATATATTGATATTTTACCAATTCCAGCAACTTTAAATAGTGGGGTTTTTGTGATTAGACCTAAAAGCGATATATATTTACCACTTTATTTTTATTATGTTTTATATTCCTCTTATTTTTCTAATTTTTTAAGAAAACTTCAAGCAGGATCTACAATAGCGCATTTATATCAAAAAGATTTCATTGGCTTTAATTTTCCAGTTCCAAAAAGTTTAGAAGAACAAAAAGCCATAGCTGAAATACTAACAGACATAGACAAAGAAATAGAAGCATTAGAAAAAAAACGCGACAAATATAAAACCATAAAACAGGGAATGATGCAAGAATTGTTAACAGGAAAAACGAGAATAATTGATAATTGATAATTATAGGATCTTCCTTTGCGACTTGACGGGAAACCAAGACCCTATAAAATTGGTAATATTGACAGGACTTACGCAAAATATCTCTCAAATCCTCATTTCTCCGTGACCTCTGTGCCTCTGTGGTTCGTTATTCCATGAATCTTGCGTAAGTCCTATATTGAATAGAGCTTAAAAATTCGTGAACATAAAACCAACATCAGAAACAATATAAACCTATGACCTATACCCCAGTAAAAACCCTCACCTTTGAGCAATTTTTAATTGAATATGGGGACAATACCCGCTATGAACTAATTGACGGAGAACTCAGAGACATCGAACCCACAGGACCCCATGAAGAAGTTGCGGGAAATATTGCCGGCAGAATTTACACCGAGATTATTGATAATAAATTAAACTGGTTAATTCCCAAAACCTGCTTAATTAAACCCCCTGCTGCGTCAGCTACAGCACTGCGTCCAGATGTGATAGTTTTAGATAAAATCAAACTTAATCAAGAACCACTTTGGCAAAAAGAGCCAATAATTTGTTATGGTAATACTATTAAATTAGTTGCGGAAGTTGTCAGCACAAATTGGCAAGATGATTATGCTAGAAAAATAGAAGAATATGCCTTTTTAGAAATACCAGAATATTGGATAATAGACTTTTGGGCATTAGGTGGAATGCAATTTATTGGCAACCCCAAACAACCGACGTTAACAATTTGTCAATTAATTAATGGAGTATATGAACAAGAAAAATATCGTTTAGGAGATAGTATTTTTTCTCCTCTATTTGCAGATTTAAAACTTAAATTAGATGATACAGCAAGTAGCTTTGAGTGAGGTAAATATTATGCGGGCAAGATGCCCGCACCACAAGAGTTTTATTATTAATATCTATACTTCATAATAGCGGTAACTGCTGTATCATGCCATAAAATTTAATGAAAAATCAGGTTGTAGGTTAGGTAAAACGAAGTGAAACCCAACTTACAAATCTTTGTTTATTTGCGCTTTGGGGTGAAACATATCTGCTCATGTTGGGTTTCATGCTTCAACCCAACCGACAAATCTATTTATAACATATTAATGGTGCGATCGCCTTGGTATAACGGTAAAATTGTGCAGTGGCATATAATCTTATTTAGTCAGACTGTCTCTAGTCATCCTCTTAAGATTCTTGAGAAAGAACTAAAATACGCTAAGGGCAAGATTTGAGAGAGCAGAAGTATCACTGACGACAATCATAGCCAGCCCCGACTCCGCAGGTGTTGAACATCCTGCTCCAGGTCTTCCACATCATAATGGACGCAAATATTCCGGTCTGCCAGCAGCTTTTGAAAGTTCATTATGTCTATTCCGGCAATTTTGCTGGCACGGCTGAGGGAAATCCGCTGCTGCTGGAATAGGGCAATGGCTATTTCCCGGAGCCATTCACTCTGGTTAAAAGTTTCAGTTTTACTGAGGTTATCAGGTAGGTTTAGAGTAATTTGCATCAATTTGTCCTCACGCATTCACTTCTAATTTTCAGGAGCAAGTAATTCCGTTTCCAACCCTCAAAACCAAAATATCACTATATCCCAATATCCCAGATGATTGCAAAAATTATTCAACCCAACCTACAAATCTTTGTTTATTTGCGCTTTGGGGTGAAACATATCTGCTCATGTTGGGTTTCATGCTTCAACCCAACTTACAAATCTTTGTTTATTTGCGCGTTGGGGTGAAACATATTAAAATAATTAAATCCTATCAAACCGTAATTGTCACTAAAAGGGTTAAAAAATGAGTGAAGTAGGACAATCGGAACGCGCAACCCAAAACCGTGTAGTGCAACTATTCCAACAACAACTAGATTATACATATTTAGGAAATTGGCACAAACGCGACAATAATAGCAACGTTGAAAGCGACTTACTCACCATATTTTTACGCGATACCCAAAAATATAATCATACTATTATCAATCAAGCTCTTGATGAACTAAATAAACTTAATCAGGATACAGCTAAAAACCTTTATGACGTTAATAAAGAAATTTATGGCTTATTACGCTATGGTATAAAAGTTAACCCGGAAGCAGGTGAAAAAACTCAAAGCGTTTACTTAATAAATTGGCAAGAACCCTTAAAAAATAACTTTTATATCGCTGAAGAGGTCAGCATTAAAGGGGAAAATGATAAACGACCAGATATAGTTTTATACATTAATGGCATTGCTTTAGCGGTTCTGGAACTCAAAAGCAGTACCGTCAGCGTTTCTAAAGGTATCCGTCAAAACCTAGATAGTCAAGAATCAATATTTATTAAGTCTTTTTTTAATACAGTTCAATTAGTTGCAGCAGGTAACGATAGCCAAGGGCTGCGTTATGGAACAACTAAAACATCAGAAAAATATTATTTAACTTGGAAAGAGGACAGTTATCACCAGATTACAAACCTTTTAGACAAACACCTGTTACAACTGTGCGAAAAACATCGCTTTCTCGACATTATTTATAACTTTATCCTCTTTGACAGTGGTATTAAAAAACTCTGTCGCTCCCATCAATACTTAGGCATTAAAGCCGCCCAAGACCACATAAAGCGCCAACAAGGTGGGATAATTTGGCACACTCAAGGTAGTGGAAAAAGCTTAACTATGGTGTGGTTAACCAAATGGATTCGAGAATTTGACCCAAAAGCCCGCATTTTAATTATCACTGACCGGGAAGAACTGGACAACCAAATCGAAGGCGTTTTTTTAGGTGTCAATGAAAACATCTATCGAACCAAAAGCGGACAGGACTTAATTACCCAACTGCAAAATACCACACCCTCATTAATTTGTTCATTAATTCATAAATTCGGGAAAAAGCAAAATAATACCGAAACCCAAGAATATGAAGACTATATAAAAGAACTAAAACGTAATTTACCGAAAAAATTCCAACCTTATGGACAGTTTTATGTATTTGTAGATGAATGTCATCGCACCCAAGCGGGTAAGCTACATAAAGCCATGAAAGATATATTACCAAATGCTCTTTTTATTGGTTTTACAGGTACACCCTTATTAAAACAAGACAAACAAAGCAGTTTAGAAGTTTTTGGTAAATATATTCACACTTACAAATTTAACGAAGCAGTGGGGGATAAAGTCGTTTTAGACTTACGTTATGAAGCCCGGAATGTTGAGCAGTATATCACCTCCCAGAGGAAAATAGATCAATGGTTTGCAGACAAAACCAGCGGGTTAACAGAAACAGCAAAAGCCGAACTGAAAAAACGCTGGGGAACAATGCAAAAAATCCTCAGTTCCAAATCTCGCTTAGAAATGATAGTTAAAGATATCATCTCAGATTTTAGCACCAAAGAACGATTACAAAATGGTAAAGGTAACGCCATACTTGTAGCTGGTAGTATTTACGAAGCTTGTAAATATTATGAATTATTCCAAAGTGCAGGATTTAGTCAATGTGCGATCATTACATCTTATGATCCTACCATCAAAAGTATCAAAGGTGAAACCACAGGCGAGGGAAAAACCGATAAAATACATCAATATGAAATCTATCAAAAAATGCTCAATGGACAAAAAGCAGATAAATTTGAACAAGACGTAAAAAACAACTTTGTTAATTCACCCGCGCAGATGCAATTATTAATAGTAGTGGATAAACTATTAACTGGTTTTGATGCACCTCCCGCTACTTATCTTTATATAGATAAAAAGATGCGAGACCATGGTTTATTTCAAGCAGTTTGTCGGGTTAATCGTTTAGATAGTGAAGACAAAGAATATGGTTATATTATAGATTATAAAGACCTATTTGCAAGTTTAGAAAAATCCGTTCAAGATTACACTTCCGCCGCTTTTGCAGATTATGACATCGCTGATATAGCTGGGTTATTAAGTAACAGATTAGAAAAGGGCAAAAATGACCTAGACACCGCTAGACAAGCCCTTAAAGCCCTCTGTGAAGCCGTAAAACCCCCTTATCATACAGCAGACTATACCCGTTATTTTTGTGGTAATACGGAAAACCCAGAGGATTTAAAGAACACCGAACCGCAAAGACTACTATTATATAAAAGTGTCAATTCTTTAGTTAGAAACTATGCCAATATAGCCAATGAAATGGCAGCAGCAGGATATACAGAGCGGGAAATTTATGAGATTAAAAAAGAGGTTAAACATTATCAACAAGTTAGTCAAGAGATAAAATTAGCCAGTGGAGATTATATTGATTTTAAAGCCTATCAAAATGATATGCGGCAGTTGATAGATAGTTATATTGGTGCAGAAGCAAGTCAAATTTTAGCAAACTTTGAAAATCTAACTTTAGTAGAATTAATAGTTAATCATGGAGTCAATGCAGTTGATAGTTTACCCCCAGGAATTAGAAACAATCAAACCGCAGTAGCGGAAACCATAGAAAACAACCTGCGGAAATTAATTGTTGAACAACAACCCACCAACCCCAAGTATTTTGATAAAATGTCAATTTTACTCCAAGAACTAATTGACAACCGTAAAACCGCAACAGCAGAATATGAAAATTATTTACAGAAAATTATCATCTTAGCTCAAGAAATTCACCAACCGAGTAAATCATCAACTTATCCGCCCTCATTGAATACCTCTGCAAAAATCGCATTATATGATAATCTAGATCAAGATGAACAATTAGCGTTAACAATAGATAGGGTAATTCGTCAAACTAAACAAGATGGTTGGAGAGGAAATAAAGTCAAGGAAAGAATGATCAAAAATGCCATTAAGAAATATTTACCTTTACCAGAACAGATAGATGAGATGATGGAAATAATCAAAAATCAAAATGAGTATTAAATTAATTAAATTAAGTAAGTGAACGGAAAAAACCGACATACAGCAGTTCCCGATATTATGAAGTACAGATATTAATAATAAAACTCTTGTGGTGCGGGCATCTTGCCCGCACAAAGTGTACCTCACTCAAAGCTACTTGCTGTAAGTAACGAAAAGTAAAGTTGCCCAAAACCTCTTCCCAGTTAAGAGTTAAGAGTTAAGAGTTCCCTTGTCATAACGACAATTTTTAACGCCAACCTACTTAAATTAATGGGTAATTAAAACCATAATAAAAATCATAAACATGAATATGGAAACCTATCAAATAACCGTCAGTGAAATAATTATAGATGTGGTTAGAAAAGATATTAAAAACCTGCATTTAGCCGTTTATCCTCCAGACGGTCGTGTCAGAATTGCCACACCTTTACATATTAATGATGAATCTGTGCGCTTATTTGCAATTTCCAAATTAGCTTGGATTAAAAAAAATCAAAGTAAATTACAATCAAAACCAACTCCGAAAACAATAGAATATTTATCAGGAGAAAGTCATTATTTTCAAGGTAAAATCTATATATTAAATGTAATTTATGAAAATTCCCCTCAAGTGGAAATTAGCAATGATCAATATCTGAATTTGTATGTAAAACCCGGAAGTAGTACAGAACAACGTCAAAAAGTTCTCAATTCTTGGTATCGTCAACAATTAAAAGCACAAATTCCCCCGTTAATTACTAAATGGGAAAAAAATATTGGTGTGAATATCAATGACTGGGGAATAAAAATGATGAGAACAAAATGGGGTACTTGCAATATTCAAGATAAACGCATTTGGTTAAATCTGGAATTGGCTAAAAAAGACCAACAATGTTTAGAATATGTGATAGTTCATGAAATTACCCATCTTTTAGAACGGAGTCACGGGTCTGAATTTCAGGCCTTAATGGATAAATTTATGCCCAATTGGAGAAAATATAAAGAGGAATTAAACCGTGATTACAAATGCTAATAGCCCTACCCTGAGCAATCTCCGTCAAACCTTTGGCTTAAGACTCAATTCTAGCGATCGCTTTTTTGATGAATGGTTAAATAATGCAGCGACTCTAACCGAAGCAGAACTACAAGGACTAGATCGCTTGACTCGCAACTATACCTATCTCAGTCAAGAGGAAGCGCCACTCGAAGAAATTGTTAAGCTGGTTGTAGTATCGCCATTGCTAGATTTGGCTGGTTTCTATCAATCTCCTTTTTTGGTAAAAGCAGAAGTAAGTACCAATATCGAAGTTGCCGACGAAGCTAATGCTATGGTGGTTCAAAGCAAAATTGATATTTTGGTAATCCAAGATAGTTTTTGGATTTTGGTAATCGAATCAAAACCTGCAAAGCTAGACGTTACCGCAGGAATTCCTCAAGCACTCACTTACTTGTTGAGCGCTCCTAATTTGCAGTCAAGTTGCTATGGAATGGTGACAAATGGCAGAGAAGTATTGTTTTTGAAATGCGACCGCCATCAAAATATCCCTCAATATACGCGATCTCATACTTATCGCTTGCTTGAAAATACAGCAGAACCTATCCAAGTTTTGCAGGGACTTAAACAAATTGGGTCTTATATTGGCGATTTAAGTCGTTAAGCGATAGCGAAGCGCGATCGCACTGGCATGATTTTGACTTTCTCTTGAGAAGTTACTCCGAAAAAATCGCTTTTGTGCCAGTAATAAATAAGGTGCGTTACATTTCATTAACGCACCCTACAAGATTGTCGAGTAGCAATATTATGATCCAAACGGCACAGTTGAGCGTAAGCGTTGCGCGACCTAGGAATCGCGCAAGCGCTGACTTGTCAGTTCAGCGATCGCACTTAGTTAATCTAATCTACAATGGTTAATGGTTAATTATGCGTTATTTTTCTGATTTCTCAAGGAGAAAAAAGCTATAATTACTAGAACGTTATTTAAGGTAGCTTAAAAATCGTGAGTAAAGTATTAACCTTGGAACTCAATGATGACGTTTATAAAGTTTTGCAGCAACAAGCCAGTGCTGTGGGAATTTCAGTAGCCGAATTAGTTGCAACTTCTCTAAATCGTCAGTATAGCTTGTTAGTTAGTCCTCAATCTGATGTTGAGGAAGCACGTCAGCGTTTACTTGGCTATGCTGGTGTAATTAGTTTGGGTTACGCTACAGGTATAGATAATGAAGGCATTGATGCTGATCTGGCTAAGGCTTATGATAATAATTTATAGGGTATAATTGTGTTACTTGATACATCAGGGTTGCTCTGTTTTCTCCATCAAGATGAAGCTCAACACAGAACAGCAGTTGAATTAATTTCTAATTATAACGGTCGTTTTATCACACATAACTATGTTCTCGCTGAGTTGATAGCTTTGTCATTAGTTCGACGTTTTCCTCGTTCAACGGTGTTAATGTATTCGTTGGAATTAATGGAAAATCCAAATGTAGAGATGGTTTGGGTTGATGAAATTTTACATCGGGAAGCAATGGATTTATTGTTAGTTCGACAAGATAAAACATATTCTTTGTGTGATGCTATCAGTTTTGTGTTGATGCGGAAGAAAGGAATTAGGGAAGCGTTGACTACTGATAAACATTTTGAGCAAGAAGGATTTACTCGTTTATTGCAATCTTAAACTTAAATGGATTCTTTAACTAATCAATATCATCAGATTATTAAAAATGTTATTCAAGAATATGCTGATTTTTTTGGTAATGATTAACAGGTGAAGGTAGAAGTGGTGTTAGATGAAAAAAATGATCATTATTTATTAGTAGAAACTGGTTGAGAAAATCGCACTTTATCCATCCAAACTACAAGCGATTCCTAGGTCGCGCAACGCTTACGCACTTTATCAATCCAAACTACAAGCGATTCCTAGGTCGCGCAACGCTTACGCACTTTAGTCAATCAACCTACAACTGAACTCACCTGCTTCAAGTAGCTTGAATATTACAGCAGTTCCCGATATTATGAAGTACAGATCTTAATAATAAAACTCTTGTGGTGCGGGCATCTTGCCCGCACAAAGTGTACTTCACTCAAAGCTACTTGCTGTAAGTAAAGTTTCAGGTCGGATGCAGCGATTTGTTAGACATAATAAACTGTCAATAAAGTCTTCGACTGTGACTTGCGCTTGTTTTAGAATTCCACTTAATGTACCAACCTTCAATTCCCGATGCACAGGGACGACACAACCAATTTCACCATCTTAGGTTTCTTTCTTGATCACAACATGACTGCCTGTTTGACGAACTTGCTCGAAGCCTAAGCGTTCAAGCGCTCGAATTGCCTCTTTACTTGAGATTAGTGGCAGCTTAGGCATAACTAACCTCAATACTGGTAACAAATCTCGGAGATGTTTCTGGTAAGGAAAATTCCTCTAGGTAAAGCCGTGTGGCTTCTTTCAAACCAGCGATCGCCTGCTCGATCGTTTCCCCTTGATCTACTGTGCCAACTTCTGGACATTCAGCAATGTAAACATCATCTTCTTTGTACAAAATAACTGTAAAGATGCGATTTTTCATCGTCTCTTATCCTTAACAGCTTGCTCTGAAAATTATAACATCACTGTTCCCTATCGCACTTTATCAATCCAACCTATGAGCGATTCCTAAGTCGCGCAACGCTTACGCACTGATATGATTTTGACTTTCTCTTGAGAAGTTACTCCGAGAAAATCGCTTTTGTGCCAGTAATAAATAAGGTGCGTTACATTTCATTAACGCACCCTACGAGATCGGCGATCGCACTTATTAATGAATGTTTTTAATCTTATTCACATTTTTACCCTTCCTCAGCAATTTTTTGACTTTTTGCCAGACCTTGATAACTCAGACCTTTAACGTCTCTCTTAAAGTTCTCAAATCTATCGATCCTTTCTGTCGAATTTATCTCAAGTTGGTAGTTTGTTCGGATACCTTCAATCCCTTTTTTGATTTCCTCAGCATCAAAGCTTGTATCATATGTTATAATGTATTCTAACTTGTTTAAGAAACCCAGAGCATCATCTTTATTAACTCCAGTTGGATAATTATTAAAAAAGCTTTCCTCTAGACCTCTAACCTTTTCTGAAGCTTTTTCTCTTGTTCTTTCAGTCTCTGCCTTTAATATCCGCTCATCAAGTTTACGGAACAGAATTTTAAAGTTTTTATCAAATTCGTTGAGTGCCTCTAAATCTGTGTTATTTGAATTGTTTCCCTCAGAACTTCTTGTTTTCCGAAGTTCTTCCACTATTTCAATGACAGTCCTAGCAAAAGGAAGCTTCTGTAACTTTGGTTTATCTTTGGACGCTGATTCAACACACAAATCAACAGCTTTGAACATTGTTATACCTGCATTAAGTTTAGCTTGAATAGCTTCTTCCTTAATGTCTTGTATATCACGTTTAGTCATACCACAAATGTTTTCACCATATTTGCAAGCTGCTAAGTAGCTAATTCTCAAGGGAATAAGATCCTCCACTTGAGGATCTTGTAGTTTCTCAGGAAACTTTACTCCTTCTGTTCTCAAGTCTCCCACTTGAATAACATATTCAGACTTAAGCAAGGGAGTATGCTGTAAACCATATTGTTTTTCTGTTAGCTCTTGCCTGGCCTTATTTCCATCTGAGTCACTGTCTACAAGAACAACTACTGCCGCCTGTTCAGTATCACGACTGCGGGCTAAATAGGTCATATAAGGAACATTCCCTGTTCCTCCGGCGGGAACAATTGTTATTTCATTTAAATTCAATGTTTCTCGCTTTGATGCACCTTCTTTAAGTAAATGAGTTGCTGCACCTGCTAATAAAACTTGATCAACAGGTCCCTCAACTATAATATTGCACTGACCAATGTACACAGTTTCAGCAACGAATGATCCTAATGAAGAACGAAGTGGTTCATAACGGTTATTAGCAGCACTCTTAACTACTTGTGTTCCTTCATATCCAGTTCCTTTTTTCAAAACACGGATACGTTCTGAGTGATTTTTATCAATTAAGAAAGGAGAGTGAGTAACATATACTACCTGAGAACCAGTCGTACCATCTTTTGGGTTAGCAACTTCTTCAAAAATTTTTAGTAGATCCTGTTGAGCTTGATTTGACAAGTAAGTATCTGGCTCATCCATGAGCAAAATTTCCGAGGTTTTATCAGGCGATGAGTAAGCCCGGTGTTGAATAAAATAACTGAGAAAATATTTCAGTCCAGAACTTCGCTCTTCAAAAGAGTATCTTGTTCCTGTTCTATCAACAATACTAAACTCTAAATTATGGTCTTTCGCTGAGACAATAATTTGAAATTTACTATCCTGTAGCCAATATTTTGGGAAGTTTAAATTTGCTGCCAGTTGACGGTTTATTTTATCTATTAAGGCTTGCGTATAACCTATATCATTCTCAGCCATTGCATCTGCTAGTTCTACAATTACTTCAGGACTAATTTTTGCAATGGTACATATCATTTTATAGGCCAGGTCTACACTATCTTCCTGATTTTTTCTATTATCTTCTTGTAATTCATAAGGATCTTCAAGTTCTTTGAGAAGACCTTTAATGAGTTGTTCGGCTTTCTTGTCTTCAGAGTCAGATGAACTGATATTTGTACGAGGTGGTTTTATTAAAAGACCCGAATTTTCAATAAATTGATCTAGCAAAGATCGAATTTTGTATCGTTGTCCATCAGACAAGTATTCATATCGAGTACCTTTGGGCTTGCCAGTAATAATTTCAACTATTTTTTGAATTGGTACACTATCTGGAAGAGCTATATCATTTTTTAGTCTTCTAGTACCTGGCAATATCTTTTGAAACTTATCTAATAAACTAGGTTTTACTGGATATTGTGTGTCTTGTGTATCTGGCAGATAAATGATCAGTTCATTAACATTTTTTCTAAATAGAAAAAATCTATCGAACTCTTTAGTCTTTGGAATTTCAGAGAATTGTTGAATTTGTTGGCATTCATCTGGAGAAACATCAGACCATTCAGTAACAAAATCTGGAATACGGGATTTATCAGCAGTGATAAGAAATCTGTCAGAGTAACGGCAGAAATCTCGTGATGAAAGTGTACGCTCTTTATAATCAGGTCCAGTATACTTTCCACTAATTGCATTTTCGATAGCAGTCAGGAGGTGAGATTTCCCTGATTCATTAGCACCAACAACAGCAGTAATTTGAGGCTCAATAGGGACTTTAATGAAGGGAAACCACAGATCCCCTTCGTCTGTTTTAATAATTTCCCAAGGTTCTTTTTGTATCTCTTTTTTAGCCTTTTTTGATTTATTTGACTTGTCGTCGCTAACTAAGTATTGCCGATGTCTATCCACATTGAAAGACTTGTAGAACCGGATAAAAATGGCATCTAATCTCATATTAGGCAAAAATTAATGATTTTTACAAATTTTACTGTCTCATATTTATTTTACTAGTAGATGTCTAAAAAGTAAATAGTAATTATGTATATTATTTTATTTATGAATACGCGATTACATACTACTCTATTCGTTTTACTCTTATTTATCTCTTACCTATCACTTAATTAGATGATTGTAGTTTAATACCCAAAACCTGAGTATAAGCGCCTCTAGCTTGAGTTACCCCAATTGTCCGCTGTGCTGATTCTATCATCGGCCGGCGCAAACTCACGACTATAAACTGTGCTTGTTGAGCCTGTTGTTTAATCATTCTCGCTAATCTTTCCACATTTGACCCATCTAAAAACATATCCACCTCATCAAAGGCGTAAAATGGGGAGGGACGATAACGCTGGAGGGAAAATATAAAACTCAATGCAGTTAAGGACTTTTCCCCCCCAGACATGGAAGCAAGACGTTGGACGGGTTTACCTTTGGGGTGTGCGACTAGGTTTAAGCTACTGTTAAAGGGATCTTCAGGATTATCTAGTTGCAAATAACCGTCCCCATCTGATAAAATGGCGAAAATTGATTGAAAGTTTTCGTTGACCGCGTCGAAGGCTTCTTTAAATGCTTTTTGACGGAGGGTGGTAAAGTTTTCAATTCTTAATAATAATTCTGTTCTTTCCCCTTCTAGGGTCTCTAATTTTTCGGTAAGTTCTTGGAGACGACCTTTGACTTTATCGTATTCTTCCAAGGCTAACATATTTACAGGTTCCATGGCCTGTAACCGTTTGCTTAAACTCCGTAATTCTTTTTGTAAGTCCTCTAAATTAACTTTACCAGGAATTTCTGGCAGGGGACTGGGTAATTCTGCACCTAAGTCTCGTAACTGGGTTTGTAGCGCTGTTAACTCTTCTCGGCGTTTTTCCTGGGTTTGTGCCAGTTTCTCTATTTCCCATTGTAATTGCTGTTGACGCAATAAGAGCGATCGCAATTCTGTTTCTGTCAGATCCCGATTTTTCTTCTCTTCTCCTAAATTTTCTGCCAATTTCTGCAAATTACTCTCATTGACAGCAATTAAATGATTTAATTCTTCAATTTGGTTATTGACTGTTGCTATTTGCTGTTTGCTGCTTGTTTCTTCCTGTTGATATTGAATAACTCGCGCTTGGGATTCTTCTATTTTTTCTTGTAACCGCTGTTGTTGATTTTCTAAGTTTTTTAACTGTTGTTGTCCATCCCTTAGTGCTGTTTCCCGTTGTTGCAATTCCTGCTCTTGCATTTTCATGGTACTTTGAATTTGTTGCCATTCTTTGGGAGTTTGGGAAGATTCTAAATCAGTTAATATCAGTCTCAATTGTTGTAATTGAGTTTCTTGTGCTGGTAATTCCCGATTTAAAACTTCTAAACGGGATTGTGCAGATGTGAATTTTTCCGTATTTTGGGAAAGTTGACTGCGAGTATTTTCTAATTGGCTTGTTAAATTCTTAATCTCTTTATTTAATTGTTCTAAATATAATTGTTGTTCTCTCTTTGCTTGACGTGCTTCCGTTAATTCTTGACTCAGGGCTTTCATGGAAGTTGCTAAAGTATTAATGGCTTCTCCACAACGTTCTAAAATCCGATCAATATCCATTAAGCGAGTTTTTAGGTTTCCTACCTCTTCCCCTTCCCCAGTTTCACCTTTTTCAAACCGCAAGGAGGAGCGCTGGCTACTACTACCTCCCGTCATTGCTCCACTTGTTTCTAGTAATTCCCCTTGTAAAGTGACAATGCGATAGAGTCCGATATTTTTTCGTGCTTGAGCAAGACTAGCAAAAATCACCGTATTACCAAAAACATACGTAAAAACATCTAGATAACGGCGATCGCATTCTACCAAATTCACCGCATAATTAACGAAACCATCAGCTAAACGCAGAGTTGCGTCCTGAGTAAATTTAGGGACTTTAATTTTATTCAAAGGTAAAAAAGTCGCCCTTCCTGCCTTTTTTTGTTTTAAGAGTTCAATTCCCGCAGAGGCTACATTATCATCTTCCACAACAATATATCCCAACCGACCACCAGCAGCGGTTTCCAATGCTAATTGATACTTAGGTTCAACCTTCCCCAACTGCACCACCAAACCACACAAACCGGGCATTTCTGACTGTAAAATTACCTTACTAGCTTGTGTTCCTTGTATTTCTTGTTGAGCTTGAGTCTGTGCTTCTAATTTATCTAACTGACGTTGTTTCTCCCGTTGTTCTTGTAAAAGCCGCTTTTGAGTATCTTGTTGAATTTGTAACTCTTGTTCTGTGGCGGTGAGATTTTCCGCTAAATTCTGAATAGGTAAACTAGCAGCATTAAATTCCGTTTCGACTTGTGCAAATTCAACTTGTTTTTGAGTTAATTCTGGTTGTAAAGTGGCTATTAATTGAGATTGTTCAGAAATCAGCAGTTGTAATTGAGTATTGCGTTCTTGTAATTGAGCTTGTTCCGTGCGTTGAGGTTCAAGAATATGTAGTAAAGATTCTATATTCCGATTTAGTTCCGTTTGTTGTTGTACCCAAGCTTCCGAAGCACTAGCAACCTCCGCCGCAGCTTGACGAGAATTTTCTAAATTTATTACTGCATGATTTCTTTCTATTTGTAGAGACGCAGTATTTAACGTTTCCACATTATGTTTTTCTATTGCTTCCTCTAAAGAGAGTTGATATTGTTGAATTTCCTGATAAGTTTGATTTAAACGCCTTCCAGATTCTTGAATAAGAGCTTCTAACTCCTTGTGCTGACGTTGGAGTTGTTTGCGTTCCGCTTCTTGAGTAGCAAGATGAGATTGAACTGCTAAAAGTTCCTCCTCACCCAAAGCCTTAACCCGGAGATTGCGTTGTTCTAATTCAGTATTTTTCTCGTCAATCTGGGTATTAATTATTGTTAACTGATTAGTAAAATCTCTGAAATTGCGATCGCCTTCTTCAACCTGTGAAACCAGCTTTTCCTGTTGTAATTGCAGAGAACGCCAAGATAGAACCGCTTCCCAAGATTGCTTTTCCAGAAATTCCGTCCGTAGCTGTTGATACTTCTGAGCCTTAGCCTGATCTTGATAAAGTCGCTCACATTGTACAGTCAATTCATTCTGAATAATACGACAACTATCTTCCCGATCCTTCACCTCATCCAAAGTTGACTTAGCTTGAACAATCTTACGATCATAAGTTGCCACCCCGGCCAACTCATCAATAATTTCTCGACGTTCGCGCCCATTCATCGAGATAATACTAGTAACATCACCCTGTAAAACCACATTATAACCTTCAGGATAAATCCGCAATCTCTCCAAATCCTCATGTAACTCAGTCAGAGTACAAGCTACACCATTAATATAATAATTAGACGTATAACCACCCTGTTGAGACACCCGCAACCGACGGGTAACACTCCAGTCAGAGGATTTTGGATTTTCTTCTGCTTCCCCTTCCTCCCCTTCCTCCCCTTCCTCCCCTTCCTCCCCTCGCGTCTGTGCTTCTGTGCGAGAGACATCCGAAATATCAAAAGTTACAGTTACACTAGCTTCCAGTGCTGAACGTCCTTGATGTTTTTGAGCGTTATTAACTAAATCCGGTAAACGTTCCGCCCGCATACCCTTAGAACTAGCCAGGCCTAAACAAAACAGTAAAGCGTCAAGAATATTTGATTTTCCAGAACCATTAGGACCAGATATGACAGTACAACCTGGTAGCAGGGGTACAGAAGTCGTACCACCGAAGGATTTGAAATTGGTAAGTTCAACGCGCTTGACGTATACCATTATAGAACTAATTACTGTAAACTCGTTAAAACAGGGTATTGTAGGTAATCATAACATACTTTTGCTATTTTCGCCGTTCATCTTGAATAATCTTGGATCATCTTGGATAATTTTATGCAAATTCAAACACCAGATTGGGTTAAACACGCGGTTTTTTATCAAATATTTCCCGATAGATTTGCAAGAAGTCAGCGTTCCCGTTCCAGCTTTTTAAATAATAGTAATTTAGAAGCTTGGGATACTATACCGACAATTCAAGGTTATAAAGGAGGGGACTTATGGGGAGTTTTAGAATCATTAGATTATATCCAAGATTTAGGGGTTAATGCTATTTACTTTACGCCCATTTTTCAATCTGCGAGTAATCATCGTTATCATACCCATGATTATTATCAGGTTGATCCAATGTTGGGAGGAAATCAAGCTTTAAGAGAGTTGCTAGATGCCGCCCATGATCGTAATATGAAAGTTGTCCTTGATGGTGTTTTTAATCATTCTAGTCGCGGGTTTTTCTTTTTCCATGATGTTTTAGAAAATGGCTCTAATTCTCCTTGGGTAAATTGGTTTAAAATTGAAAACTGGCCGCTTGCTCCCTATGATGGTAATTTACCAGCTAATTATGTTTCTTGGGCTGGTATTCGCTCCTTACCAACCTTTAATCATGATCATCCAGACGTTAAAGAATATATCATGAAAATTGCTGAATATTGGCTAGAATTTGGCATTGATGGTTGGCGTTTAGATGTACCCTATGAGATTAAAACCCCCGGTTTTTGGCAGGAATTTCGTCAACGAGTTAAAGGTATTAATCCCCATGGTTATATTGTGGGTGAAGTCTGGTCAGATGCCCGTGAATGGCTCGATGGTACACAATTTGATGGGGTCCTTAATTATTTATTTAATCAGGCTGTCCTAGCCTTTGTAGTGGGCGATCGCATCGTTTTAGAAGAAGTTAAATATAACAGTTATTACCCCTATCCTGCCCTAGATGCGGCTGAATATGCTACTAAAATGCAAGCCCTTTTAGAACTTTATCCCTGGGAAATTCAACTAACCCAACTAAACTTACTTGGTAGTCATGATACATCTAGATTAATTACCATTGCTAATGGCGATCAAACCAGTGTAGAATTATGCAGCTTGCTATTATTTACCTTTCCTGGTGCGCCCAGTATTTACTATGGTGATGAAGTAGGTTTACCCGGAGGGAAAGATCCTGATTGTCGTCGTGTTTTTCCGCCAGAATCTAACTGGAATCAGAGTATTTTCAATACTCACAAACAATTAATTTCTCTCCGCAATAATTACCCAGCTTTGCGAATTGGTAACTATCAGATACTCTACGCAGCAGCAACAGTTTACATATTTGCACGAACCTTAGAAAATCAAGAATTAATTATTGCTGTAAATGTGGGAACTGAATCTATAACAGTGAATATAGATTGTAGTAACTTGCAAAATCAGCCCAATCAAGTTTTATTTGGGAATGGAGATATATCATGGAAATGCGATCATCTTTGTTTAACTATTCCCTCCCGTAGTGGCTTAATTTTACATTGATTCCATTTTCCATTGCAGATTCAAAATCTAAAATCCAAAATCTAAAATCCAAAATCTAAAATTGGATAATATTTTTAGGGAAATTGTAGGTAATCTAATAACCGGGGGAATGCTGCGCGGTACTAAGTTCTTGTCGTGAATATTTAATTATGTACCATCTTTCCCCCAATTTAGATACAATCTATAAACTCAATACAACCCTAAGGTAACTAAAATGACAGTCACTACCACCCCTACCCTTAAACTCCCCGAACTCCTAGCACCCGCTGGTAACTGGGAATGCGCGAAAGCAGCCGTAGAAAATGGTGCAGATGCGATTTATTTTGGTTTAGAAAAATTTAACGCCAGAATGCGGGCTGAAAATTTCACAGCAGCAGATTTACCGGAATTAATGGAATTTCTGCACCTGCGGGGAGTCAAAGGCTATATCACTCTGAATACCCTGATTTTTCCCCAGGAACTAACAGAAGCACAGCAATACCTCAAAACTATCATTTCTGCTGGTGTGGATGCTGTCATCGTTCAGGACGTGGGTATTTGTCGGCTAATTCGTCATCTTTCCCCGGACTTTCCCATACACGCTTCAACCCAGATGACTATAACTAGTGCAGCGGGGGTACAATTCGCTAAATCTTTGGGTTGTCAACTAGTAGTTTTAGCGCGGGAATGTTCAATTTTAGAAATTAATAAAATTCAAGCACAAATATTATCAAAAAATACTGCCTTACCCTTAGAGGTTTTCGTTCACGGTGCTTTGTGCGTCGCATATTCTGGACAATGTTTAACCAGCGAAGCATTAGGAGGACGTTCCGCAAATCGAGGAGAATGCGCTCAAGCTTGCAGAATGCCTTATGATTTAATTACTAATGGGGAAGTTGTGAATTTAGGTAATCGCAAATATTTATTAAGTCCTCAAGATTTAGCAGGTTTGGAAGTTTTACCAGAATTAGTCAAATCTGGAATTACTTCTTTAAAAATTGAAGGACGTTTAAAAGCACCAGAATATGTTGCTAATGTAACTCGCGTTTATCGTCAAGCCTTAAATCAAATTATCAAAACTCACATAGAGACATTTTCTCATAGAGAAAAAGACCAATATGATTTAGAAATGGCATTTTCTCGCGGACTATATACAGGTTGGTTTGAGGGAATTAATAATCAAGAATTAGTACATGGAAGATTTGGTAAAAAACGGGGTGTTTATTTAGGAGAAGTGACTCGGATTAGAAATGCAGAAATAACAGTCAAATTAGCAGCACCCGTTAAACCGGGAGATGGGATTGTTTTTGATTGTGGACACCCAGAAAGGAAAGAAGAAGGGGGAAGAATATATGCAGTTATTAAAAATGGTCAAGATACAATATTAACCTTTGGCAAAAATGATTTAAATTTCCATAGTATCCATATAGGTGATAAAGTTTGGAAAACCAACGATCCAGAATTAGATAAACAAATTCGTCAAAGTTATACCGGAGAAAATCCCCAATTTACCAGACCTATAAATATAGAAGTATATGGAGAAATTGGAGAAAAATTAATAGCTATATGTCGTGATGAATTGAGTAATATTGTTCAGGTAGAATCAGCAATATTCATAGTCGAAGCACATACAAAACCTCTCTCTAAAGAAAGATTAAAAGAACAATTTGGAAGGTTAGGAAACACACCTTTTCATTTAGATACTTTTATAAATCATCTCAACGGTAATATTATGTTACCCGTGAGTGAATTAAACCGAATGCGTCGGGAAATAGTCAGTAAATTAGAAGAATTGAGAAGTAAACCCAAACTTTGGCAATTAAATCATCACGCAAAATGGCAAGATTTAATTATTTCTAAGTCTACTATTTCTAAATCTACAGATGTCTCCGCGTCTCCTTCTTTGATTGTTTTAGTCAGAAATATCGCACAATTACAAGCAGTATTAACAGCAAATATCAAAACCATATATTGTGAATTTGAAGATCCACGCAACTATAAAGCAGCAGTAAAAATGGTGCGAGAATCTCAAGCAGAAATCAGCATTTTCGTTACACCACCTCGCATAACCAAACCCGGAGAAACCTGGATTTTAAAACAAGTTCACGCTTCTCAAGCTGATGGTTATTTAATCAGAAATTATGATCAATTAGAATACTTTACCACAGAAAGATGTATTGGTGATTTCTCTCTAAATATTGCTAATCCCTTAACCGCAGATTACTTTAAAAACCGCTTTAATTTAGAAAGATTAACAGCATCTTACGACCTAAATATTAACCAACTTCAACATTTAATTACCAATTATCCAGCGTCAAACTTTGAAGTCACAATACATCAACATATCCCCATGTTTCACATGGAACATTGCGTATTTTGTGCCTTTTTATCTACAGGCACAGATTACACCAATTGCGGTAGACCTTGCGAAACACAAGCAGTTACAATTAGGGACAGGGTGGGTAGTGAACACATTCTCAAAGCAGACGCAGGATGTAGAAATACAGTATATAATAGCACAGCGCAGACTGGAGCAGAATATGTACAACGGTTGATAGAATTGGGTTTACAGCACTTCCGCATTGAATTTGTCAACGAAACACCAGAACAAGTACAAAAAACAATACAAAGTTATCAAAAATTACTGCAAGGAGAAATCATTGGTTCCCAACTCTGGAGAGAATTGAAGCTACAAAACCAATTAGGTGTAACTCGTGGTGCATTGGGGATAATGTAGCTAAACTGTGATAAGTAGTATTACAATGCTGATAAACCTTGTTTACTACTTTCTATGTCAAGTCTAATCCCTCAATGTCAGCAATTACAAGCACAAGTTGAATCTATTCTCCAACTTTTACACCAAGAAACAGCTTTACGTTCTCAAGACATTACACCAGTGCAAATTTCCTTAGATAAAGCCATTTCTCCCAAGTTTGAAATTGTCTTTGCTGGTGCTTTTAGTGCGGGTAAATCAATGTTGATTAATGCACTATTAGAGAGAGAATTATTATATAGTGCAGAAGGACACGCAACAGGCACAGAATGTAAAATTGAATATGCACCAGCAGATTCAGAAAGAGTTGTTTTAACCTTTTTGAGTGCAGCAGAAATTCAAGAACAAGCGGTGTTTTTATGTCAACAATTGGGATTTAATACCGTAGAAAATATCAATAAACAAGATGTAATTGATTTATTACATCAAGATTGTACAGCAATTATTCAACAAGAAGGTGGAGAAAGTAAATCAGAACGTGCAAAACAAGCAAAAGCATTGATTTTACTATTAGCAGGATATGTTGCAAACAAAGAAAGAATTAACAGCTTTAATAATGCAACCTTTTCAATGGAACAATTTAATTTTACCAACCTCAAAGAAGCCGCAGGATATGCACGCAGAGGTAGTAATAGCGCGGTTTTAAAACGGATTGAATACTATTGTTATCATCCTCTTTTAGAAGATGGTAACGTCATTATTGACACACCAGGAATTGATGCACCAGTCGAAAAAGATGCAGTATTAACTTATAGAAAAATTCAAGATTCAGAAACCTCAGCAGTAGTTTGTGTTCTCAAACCTGCGTCAGCGGGAGACATGACCAAAGAAGAAACCGAATTATTAGAAACAATGCGGGAAAATGCAGGGATAAGAGACAGAGTTTTTTATATCTTTAACCGCATTGATGAAACTTGGTACAATAATCAACTCAGACAAAGATTAGAAGATCTAATTAATAGTCAATTTCGAGATAGTAACAGAGTTTATAAAACCAGTGGTTTGTTAGGATTTTACGGAAGTCAACTCAAAAAAACAAGCACACAGGATAGATTTGGATTAGATTCGATTTTTGCAGAAAGTGTTAAAGGTTTAGACGGGAAAGAAGAAACACCACAATTTGTCAATGAATTTAATCGCTACTGCGTTGCTTCAGGTAAACTTTCTCCCAGTCAATTTAGAATTTCTCTCCATGGTTATGAAACTTCTAATAGCAACTATGTGAGAATTTTAAGCGAACAGGGAACACCATTAATTAACCAACTCATTCAAGATAGTGGAATTGAAGAATTTCGCAGATCAATTACTCGCTATCTCACAGAAGAAAAACGTCCACAATTATTTAAAAACCTCGCAGATGATTTAGAAGATATTTGTATCAAACTCAAGAACCACTATCAAAGTGTGCAAATTGATTTAGATAGTCAACCGCGAGAAATCGAAAGTATGAAAGAATATGAGTTGCAAAAATTAAATCAGCAACTCCAACAAATTGGCAAAGAATTTAATCAACATATTCATGATCAAGTCAACAAAATTATTAACAATAATTGTCAAGAATTTGAAACAGATTTTCGACAATTACAATCACGCATGGTTCGTCGTCTAGATGAATTACTAAATACCTTTTCCGTTGCAGAAGCTTACCGACGTGCGACTTTAAGTCATCCTAGAAACGCAACTGCACCCTTATTAGCTATTTTAGTAGAGGCTTTTTATTACCTGTCAAATCAGTTGGAAGATATTTTAATAGCATCTTGTCAACAAGTAATTAGTAATCTATTCCAACAATTAATGGCAAAAATTAGACAATCAGAATATTACCGTCAATTACAGCAGTTTCCGAAGTTATGAGGTACAGTTAGTAATAATAAAGATAATACTGTCATGAAAGCATATTCAGTGGATCTCCGAGAAAAAATAGTTGCAGCCCATATTGAGGAA
>NZ_JACJQS010000021.1:0-72608 GCF_014696755.1 Anabaena sp. FACHB-1391
TGGAAAACTGGTCATCCTCAGTACGTTCTTTGAAGTTGTTTGGTTCTTTAGTAGTAGCGTTTTCTTTGATACAATCAAAACAACTATTGGGGACAGAACAACAAAAATATGAATTATGCAATTTATATGGTAATAATCCTTTAAAAATTCAAATAGCTGTTAATGCTATCATCAAATTATTTAATGGTGATATTAACAAATATCTAGCACAGAATACCCTATTAGTCAGTTATCATCTTCACAGGTTGCTAGAACAACAGTTAAATTGTCTCTGGGATATAGAAAAGCAAATCATCTATTATTTGGCAACTAATTCGCAATTAACAACAATTACTGATTTAGCAAATATATTACCTCATATTTCTAGATCCCATTTTTGGCAAGCAATAGAAAGGCTACATTCACGCTCTTTAATTCAGGAAAAAGCAGGTAAATATACTTTGTCACCTGTAGTTATGGAGTACGTTATGGAACAATTTAAGCCAAAACCTGTATGAGAATTGGTGAATAAAAAATGAAGCTAAAAAATGAACCTATAGTAAGTTTGAGATTAAATGACCAGACAAAACGCGTCTGCGTGGGTTGTTTCATGAAATCCACGCAGTAGCAAATTCAAATTATATTGTCTAAACGGGACTTAACTTCCAGAGGGGTGTGGAAGCCAAACTAGAGTACGCCAATGCGGTCAAGAGGCCAGAAGCGAAATGTAGCCCGGCCAATGAGATTTTCACTAGGGACAAAACCCCAGTAGCGAGAATCATTACTATCATTACGGTTATCTCCCATAACGAAAAATGCACCTTCTGGGACTTGAATTTCTGGAAATGGAAGATTTGGTGGTTCAGCGATGTAGTCTTCTATTAAAGGTTGACCGTTGAGGTAAACTAGTCCTTGGGAGATGCTAATTACTGTTCCTGGTTCACCAATTACCCGTTTAATAAAGGCTTGGCTTTGAGGATACCCCCGTTTTTGTAATTCTGGTGGTGAGTTAAAAACGACGATATCACCGATTTTGGGAGGATGAAAATGGTATGATACTTTTTCTACTACCAAGCGATCGCCTGTATGTAAAGTTGGATACATTGATGCGGAAGGAATCAAGCGTGGTTCAGCGATAAAAGTCCGAATCAAGAGTGCTAAACTCAGGGCAATAGTTATTAAAACTAAATTTTCTGGCCAACCACTCCACATTTTTGATGGTGAAGAAGTGTCTTTTATATTACTTTCGTCAGGAGTCATAGTTAATAGTTAACAGTGTAAGTGGGAGTATAAGGGAATTTCAGGGAACAGAAGCGATTTTATTTACCCATTACCTTGTGCCTCATGACCATGATCTGATTTAGCGGTAATGACTTCTGCGGGACGGAGGACTTTTTCACCCCAATAAAATCCGCGACGGACGATTTTAGTAATTGTTTGGTCTGGGATATCTGTTCTTTCCTCCCGGTCAATAACGCGACATAAGTTAAAATCTGGCTCTGTTTCTGCCTGTAATTCTATAGGTAAAAGTTGGCGTTTTCTTAATATACTGAGAAATTTGCGATTGACTGCACTTATAGAGTTGGGTAGACGGGCTATAAATTCTGAACTTTGGTGGGGATTGTTCTCCAGATAGTATAATAGGGCTTCTAAGGCATCGGCAACTTCTAAAAGTTCTAAGAATAGATCTTCTGTTTGGGCTGTGGTTTGGGTTTGCTGTTCTTTTAAAGACTTTTGTAAGGAAACATTGTCTTTTTCAAGAGTGCTGAGTTTTTGTACGAGTAAATCTCGTAACTCTAGGCTAATTAGATACTTTGGGGATGAGTCAGACACGGGAAATCTCTTTAGATACCATACTTAATACTTTATCGGCTTCAAGACTAAACACTGTAGCAACTCATGATCAAAAAAAGATAGCTATGATATTGACAAGATTAGGTTAATAGTGTTTAATTTTTGCATAGGTAGGGCAAGCAAGATGCCCACAGGTAGGGCAGGCAAGATGCCCACAGGTAGGGCAAGCAAGATGCCCACAGGTAGGGCAAGCAAGATGCCCACAGGTAGGGCAAGCAAGATGCCCACAGGTAGGGCAAGCAAGATGCCCACAGGTAGGGCAAGCAAGATGCCCACAGGTAGGGCAAGCAAGATGCCCACAGGTAGGGCAAGCAAGATGCCCACAGGTAGGGCAAGCAAGATGCCCACAGGTAGGGCAGGCAAGATGCCCACAGGTAGGGCAGGCAAGATGCCCACCCCACAAGATTTGATCATCTTTTCTGCTCTTACCCGCTACAAACCTTAATTTACAACTTGGCTACCGTGACTACGAGGATCATCTTGATTAGTGTCTGTTGCGACTGGGGCGGAAAATTGGGAAGTTGTGCCATGACCTTGAATGTGGGGAAGGGTAGCGCCGATAATTAAGGCTTCTAAATTACTGGCCATTATAGTGCGGGGAATATCACCAATGGTTTCGGCTATGGTTTCCCCTTGTTTATCCAAAAATACAAAGTGGGGAATTCCATCTACGCGATATTTGAGCATTTCTGGCAACCATTTGGTATTATCAACATTCAACATCACAAAATTCAGGTTTTTGTCATACTGTTGTCTGAGTTTGGCTATGTCCGGTGTCATTTTTTGACAAACTGTACACCAATCAGCGTAAAATTCCACAAGAGAGGGTTTTCCATTGTTGACGGCTACTTCTAAGGGAATAGAAGTTTGATCTAATTCTGCCAGGGAAACTGAGGTAGAATCCGTCTTAAGTCCCAAAAACAGCGCAATTCCCAGCAGGGTAGCTACAATGACAATTAGGAAGTTTCTGAGGCGGTTACTAGAATTTAGAGGGGCTTCGGTACTCATAATCAATTTATTAAGACTTATTAATTCAATTCATCATCTAGTTTACTGTTTTCCCAGCTAATGAAAAAAAGAGTTACTCTGACTTTTCCTAAACGCGCAATTCAAATGCCAGTTACTTACCGACTAGCAAAGGATTTTAATGTGGCTGCGAATATTATCCGCGCCCAAGTTGCGCCTAATCAAATCGGTAAATTGGTGGTAGAATTATTGGGGGATATTGATCAGTTAGATGCAGCAATTGAATGGATGAGATCCCAAAATATTCATGTTTCCCTGGGTTTAGGTGAAATTGTCATTGATGAGGATATATGCGTTCACTGTGGTTTATGTACCGGTGTTTGTCCGACGGAAGCTCTTGCTATTAATCCAGAAACGTATAAACTCGCTTTTGTGCGATCGCGTTGTATTGTTTGTGAACAATGTATTCCTACTTGTCCGGTACAGGCTATTTCAACTAATATTTAAAAATATTTAAATATTTTTAAATATTATGATATAGCAATTGTATTTGATTTCACGAACCGCTCCAGAGACAGAGATCACAGAGGTATAAACAAACTGATTTTTATTTGAATGAAATTACTCTATTGCTAATTGTTTTTATTTATGAAAAACTCCACAGAAACATTAATCAAAAGTCTCGCGGAAACTGCACACCAAGCCATTGAAAAGCATTTTGAAAAAACTATAAAATGGGAAAAAGCAGTTAAAAAAGACGAAGATCCAGAAGCAGTACATCAAATGCGGGTGGGAATGCGACGGTTAAGAACTGCTGTGAGTAGATTTGAAAAATATTTAATTTTACCAAAATCAGTTAGTGATAAAAATATTGGTAAATTTGCCCGGATTTTAGGTGGTCTTAGAGATTTAGATGTCCTTGAAGAAATTTTGGAAAAAAAGTACCAACCCCATTTAGTTGCTAAAGAACGGGAATTTCTTAAAACAGCTTTTACGGAATTGGATAAACAGCGAGAAATTGCATTCTCTCATGTTCAGAAAACATTTAAAGATGAACATTATAAATCCTTTAAAAATGAATGTGAATCTTGGTTAAAAAATCCCAGTTATCAAGGTTTTTCATCTGTACCAATTTATTATATATTACCAGATTTACTCTCACCAGAAGTTAGTCAATTCTGCTTACACCCTGGATGGTTAATTGGGACTAAAATTATTGAATCAGAAGTAATACAAACAAAATGGACACCAATTCAATTAGAAGAACATTTAAAAACAGAAGGTGAAACTCTTCATAGTTTGCGGAAACAAGCTAAAGGTCTCCGCTACCAAATGGAGTTATTTACTGAATTATATGGTGAGTCTTTTGCTGCTGATGTTGATGATGTTAAAAATATCCAAGAAATCTTGGGCATGATTCAAGATAATATGGTTTTACATGAGTGGTTAGAGAATATCTTCAAATCAGAACTTGATAAGGAATTACCAGGGTTAAAGACGCTATTAGCCGCCAATCGTCATCAATTATGGCAAGAATGGCAACCACTACAACAGCGCTATTTGCAAGCAGATACTAGATATAATTTACATTTGGTGGTATTACAACCTATTTTGACAGATATTAAATAACCAGAAAAATATTAAAATATTAAAAATATTAATTTATAATATGTCTAAATAATGTCAGTTCCTTGGGAAAAATCTCGGAAATCCCTCTCGTAAGGGGTACAGGATGTCCAAGATTGAAGGATTTACAGGATTAAAACAGAAAATGACTCACCAATTACCCATTACCCATTACCCATTACCCATTACCCATTTGACAACTGACAACTGACAACTGACCACCTAAATATCTAAAATATCTAATTAACTTGTTTTCCGTAGTCGGGAAGATACCTGATGAAGTTATCTATAAAATTGTGTATGTGTAGACTAGATAGGAAATTGAAATTATGAAAGTTAATTTGCAACTGGCTCTGAATGATGGTGCTGTAGACGCAAATCAAATCAGCACTCAACGTCAATTAGCAATTTCTATTTCTGCCAGTGGTGAAACTATAGATCGGGCTGTACCATTGAATTTATGCCTAATTCTCGATCATAGCGGTTCAATGGGGGGAAAATCTCTGGAAACTGTGAAAACTGCGGCCTGTTTGTTGGTAGATCGTTTGAGTCCTGAAGATCGGCTCAGTGTTGTTGTTTTTGACCATCGGGCTAAGGTTTTAGTTCCCAATCAGTTAATTAAAGATCCAGAATCGATCAAAAGGCAAATTAAGCAACTCAGCGCCGAAGGGGGAACTTCTATTGATGAGGGTTTGCGTTTGGGAATTGAGGAATTGGCTAAAGGTAAACAAGATACAGTTTCTCAAGCATTTTTACTCACTGATGGGGAAAATGAACATGGTGATAATGAACGCTGTTTGAAATTTGCCCAATTAGCCGCCAGTTATAATTTAACCCTGAATACATTAGGATTTGGTGACAATTGGAATGATAAGGTTTTAGAGAAAATTGCTGATGCGGGCATGGGTACGTTGTCTTATATTCAACAACCAGATCAGGCATTAACTGAGTTTGGGAGATTGTTCAATCGGATGCAAACAGTA
The DNA here is from genome assembly GCF_014696755.1 of Anabaena sp. FACHB-1391. Taxonomy (NCBI): domain Bacteria; kingdom Bacillati; phylum Cyanobacteriota; class Cyanophyceae; order Nostocales; family Nostocaceae; genus Anabaena; species Anabaena sp. FACHB-1391. The sequence goes on from NZ_JACJQS010000021.1 coordinate 5,409, forward strand.
GGATTGACTAACGCTTATCTGTTAATATCACTGATGCCAAATGTGCGGTTAGCAGAACTAAAACCTATTGCCCAAGTGTCTCCAGATACCATTGATTTACCAATACAAAGAGAAAGTGATGGCCGATTGGGGGTGAGATTAGGTGATTTAATGACAGACGTGGAAAGGGTGGTTTTGGTTAATATTTATGTGGGACAGTTGCCAGAAGGTAAGCAAGCGATCGCTAATATTCAAGTTCGCTACGATAACCCCGCCCACAATAACCCCATCGGGCTATACTCCCCTAATGTACCAATTTACGCTCATGTCACCAGGGACTACCAACCAGCACTAAATCCCCAGGTAAAACAGTGGATTTTAGCTTTAGCCAAATATCGTCAAACCCAGTTAGCCGAAACGAAATTACAGCAAGGTGATCGGGCTGGTGCTGCGACGATGTTACAAACGGCGGCAAAAACTGCTTTGCAAATGGGTGATAATAATGGTGCAACGGTTTTGCAAGTTTCAGCTACACGCTTGCAAGCCGGGGAAGAGTTATCAGAAAGCGATCGCAAAAAAACCAGAATTGTCTCAAAAACTGTTTTGCAAGATGCTTCCCCTCAATGAAAGTTAAACTAATATCGGCTTTAAATGATACTAACGTTGATGCTGCCCAAGTAAGTAATCAACGTCAACTCTCAATTTCTATTTCCGCGATTCCGGCTGGGTTTGAACAAACTTTGCCCTTAAATCTGTGCTTGATTCTCGATCAAAGTGGTTCTATGTCTGGTGAACCCATGAATACGGTGATGCAAGCCGTGGAACAATTATTGGATCAATTAAAGCCAGGCGATCGCATTTCAGTTATCGCTTTTGCTGGCACTGCGAGGGTCATTATCCCCAATCAAATCGTTAGCGATAGGAATAGTATCAAAACCCAGCTAAAAGCCAAATTAAAGGCGGCTGGCGGTACGGTCATTGCTGAAGGTTTGTCTTTGGGGATCACAGAACTACTTAAAGGCACAAAAGGCGCTGTTTCCCAAGCTTTCTTACTGACAGATGGCCATGGGGATAAGGGGCTACAAATCTGGAAATGGCAAATTGGACCCAATGACAATAAACGTTGTTTACAACTAGCCAAAAAGGCCGCTAAACTAAATCTCACAATTAACACTCTGGGTTTTGGTGATGACTGGAATCAAAATTTACTGGAGAAAATCGCTGATGCGGGCGGTGGTACTCTAGCTTATATCGAGAATCCTGAACAAGCTGTGACTCAATTTGCCAGGTTGTTTCGTCGGGTGCAGTTGGTAGGGTTAACAAATGCCCATTTACTGCTATCTTTCGTTCCCGGTGTGCGGTTAGCAGAACTTAAACCCATAGCCCAAGTTGCCCCGGATACTATTGAGTTACCACTAGAAACCGATGCTAATGGAACTTTAGTGTTACGGTTGGGGGATTTAATGAAAGATGTGGAACGAGTGGTTTTAGCGAATATTTATCTGGGACAATTCCCAGAAGGGAAACAGGTCATTGGCCATATCCAAATTCGCTATGATGACCCATCTTTGAATAAACAGGGTTTACTTTCGCCATTAGCGCCAATATATGCTAATTTCACCAGGTCTTACGAACCCGCTCTCAATTCTCAGGTATTACAGTCAATTTTGCTCTTAGCTAAATATCGTCAAACTCAATTGGCCGAGGCAAAATTGGCACTAGGCGACGCAAAAGGTGCAGCTACAATGTTACAAACTGCTGCTAATACCGCTTTACAAATCGGTGATAGCACTGCGGTAACGGTGTTACAGTCCTCTGCTACTCGCTTACAAGTTGGTGGAGAACTTTCAAAAAGCGATCGGAAAAAGACGAGAATCGCATCAAAGACAGTTTTGAAAGAATAGTCTAGGGGTAGGCTCAAAAGCCTGCCCTTAAGAATGTAAAAAATCAAGGGTTTTGATGCTAGTCTAAATATAGATTAATTTCAAAGATCAAAAATATCAACTTTAATGAAAATGAAGAGTTTCAAAATTCCACAACAATATCAATTCGGTATTACATTAATTATAAAAATTGATGAACCTTTATATTTCTAAATTTTACACAATAGAAAACATTCTTGGTGTCAACAGATTTTTGCAAAATCATTCAAATTTGATAGATGTTATTCTAGAAGCATATCCACAGATAAGAAAGTATTTCCCAACTGAGAAATTAAGATTAAAGTTGTATATTGATCCTGAATCTTCAGAATGGGAATATCTTATTGTTTCTATCTGCGTGAGTCCAGAATCTGTAGATGAAGCTTTAAATAAACAAAATGAATTTGATGGAAATTGGTGACTCAATGCTTCATTAGGAGTTGCTGTAAACCTCTCTATAGATTTGGAGTTTGAATGAAATTCGACTGGTCAAGTTATTTAGAGGTTGCAAAAACTTTATATCATGAAGCAATAAGTACCTCAAATCAGGCAAAAAAGGCTTTGAAGTGTGCAGAAAGAATAAATAGATTATTAGAGAAAATTAAGAAGTAATAAAGTATAAAGTGGTAACAGGGCTTTAGCCCTAATTTTGTTTGTGTAGCCTCTCGAAGAGAGTCATGACCACGGTATAGGAAATTGTACAATTTACGTCCGTGCTGTATAATGACAAAAAGTCAAGATAATAATTTTTTGTTTTGTGTCATTTTACTAGTGTAATTTAAGTAGGTCAACACAATAAAACGAAACTGTGTCAAGGAAAGTAAAATCACTGAAAACTTCTTCACCCTTGCCTATTACCTAGTGCTATAACAACAATTTTTAACGTTAACCTACTTAACTTTTAATTGCAATTATGTGGACCGAATTAACAAAAGCGATCGCTAATTTGAATATACCAGCCGATTGGGTAGGAATTAGAGCCGTTAAAACAACTTCTACACACAATTATGTGCGTGATGGTTTACCCCAAAGCAACGGTAAATCATTGAATATGGGAGCAATGATAGAAGTGATGGTTGATGGCTGTTTAGGTTATGCTGCTACTAATTCCTTAAATATTTCTAGTTTACAAAATGCTGCCCAAATTGCCTATAAACAAGCATTAGCAGCTAGGAAATGGTGGATATATCCTATTAGTGAAAATATCCGTCCTCAAGTAGTTGGTGAATATCAATCACCATATTTAGAACCATTTAATGCTATTAGTCCTGGAGAGATCAATGACTTACTAATTAGGATTTGTCAGGGACTAAAAATTAACGATAAAATCGTGCAAACAACAGCCAGAGTTAGTACACATCAAAAAGAAACTTGGTTTATCAGTAGTAACGGGTCAGAAGTATATCAAAAAATTCTCACATTGGGGAATCATTTTAGCACCATAGCCAAAGATGGAAAAATCGTCCAACAACGCACTAACAATGGACAAGAAGCAAACTATTATCAAGGAGGTTGGGAACTCTTTCAAGAAGATAACTTATGGCATCAAGTCCAAAAGGTTGGTGAACAGGCATTAGAATTATTAACAGCCGCAGAATGTCCAAATACCCGGACTAATTTAGTTTTAGCACCAGATCAAATGATGCTACAAATTCATGAAAGTATCGGACATCCTTTAGAACTTGACCGGATTTTAGGAGATGAACGCAACTATGCTGGAGGTAGCTTTGTTACCAAAGATGATTTTGGTAAATTAGAATATGGTTCACCTTTGATGAATATTACCTTTGATCCTACAGTAACAGGTGAATTTGCCAGTTATGGTTTTGATGATACTGGTGCAATAGCCACCAAAGAATATATCATTAAAAAAGGGATTTTACAAAGAGGTTTAGGCAGTTTAGAAAGTCAAACCAGAGCAGATTTACCAGGTGTTGCTTGTGCGCGAGCTTGTTCCTGGAATCGTCCCCCTATAGACAGAATGGCTAACTTGAATTTAGAACCAGGAAACGCCACATTTGAGGAAATTATCGCCGGTATAGAACATGGTATTTACATGGAATCTAACCGTTCTTGGTCAATAGATGATCAACGTTATAAATTTCAATTTGGTTGCGAATATGCGAAATTAATTGAAAATGGTAAATTGACAAAAACCCTACGTAATCCTAACTATCGCGCCACTACTCCAGAATTTTGGCATAGTTTAATTCAAGTTGGAGATAGTAGCAATTGGCAAATTTATGGAGCGCCTCATTGCGGTAAAGGAGAACCAAATCAAATGATTTTTGTAGGTCATGGTTCACCAGTTTGTGCATTTGCCAATGTGGAAGTTTTTGGTGGTGGTTAATGAATTATGTTTCGCGCAATGGTGCAAAGTTTAAGTAGGTTGGGCTAAGTGATAGCGCAACCCAACTACATGATTGATCATGTTTGGTTTCCTTGCGTCAACCTAACTACATAATTCAAGATAATTCAAGGAAATGTATTGATCTTTAATTAATGCTACAATAAACAAGTAGCTACTTGATGCCATATCAATATGATCATTGCTCAAGAATTAGAAGTTCAACAAGACATCTCCGCAGATGTAACATTTCCGCCTAGTGATTTAGACAGTGATGAACCGACAGTGGAAACAGAACTACATTTACGACAAATAATTTTACTTTTCAAATGTTTAGAATGGTTATGGAAAGATAGAACAGATTTTTATGCTGCGGGAAATTTGACTATTTACTATAGTCCTAACCAAAAAAAATCCCAATTTTTCCGAGATCCTGATTTTTTTGTTGTCCTAGAAACTGAACGCAAAACTCGTAAAAGTTGGGTAGTTTGGGAAGAAGATGGTAAATATCCTAATTTCATTTTAGAAATTCTTGCACCCAGTACAGCCAATACTGATAAGGAATATAAAAAAGAAATTTATCAAAATACTTTCCGCACCCCAGATTATTTTTGGTTTGACCCTTATACATTAGAATTTGCAGGTTTTTATTTAACTGGAAAATATCAGCCTTTAGAAGCAAATGAGAAAGGACATTTATGGAGTGAGCAGTTAGGTTTATATTTAGGAATTAACCAAGGATTGTTAAGGTATTTTACTCCAGCAGGAGAGTTAGTACCTACACCAGAAGAAACCGCCCAAGAGGAAACTAAAAAAACAGCAATACAATTGCAAAGAGCAGAAATAGAAGCCCAAAGAGCAGAATGGGAAGCTAGAAGAGCCGAACGTTTAGCAGCAAAATTGCGAGAATTAAATATTGACCCAGAGACAATTTAAAAAATGAACATCCAAGAATTATCAACTTTAGAAAAAACCTTTAATCAACTTCTGGAAATTCTATTGATTAAAAAAGCAGAGCATGAACATTTTACCATCAGACTTAGCAGCGAAGGCAGTCAATTTACTCGGTTTAATTCTGCGAAAGTTAGACAGACAGGCTATGTTCATGATGGTTCGATTCAACTAACATTAATGGCCAATCAACGTAGTAGTTTTCGTCAGTTTCCCTGGACAAATAATTGGGAAATAGATTGGGAATTAGCTGATACAGCTTTACAAGAATTACGCGATGAATTACCATTATTACCAATTGACCCTTATTTGGTTCTACCATCAGGAAATAATACCAGTCAAGAGGTTAATATTGGTAAATTATTAACTCCAGAAATATTAGTTCCCAGTATTTTGGAAACTGTGAGTAATTTAGATTTTACTGGTATGTATGCTGGGGGAATTGTCATCAGAGGTTATGGTGATTCTAATGGACAAAAACACTGGTTTGCGACTGATTTATTTAATTTAGATTATTCTCTATTTATGGCATCAGGACAAGCTGTAAAGGGAACTTTTGCTGGAATTGAATGGAATGAAGCTGCTTATTTAGCTAAAATAAATGATGGGAAAAAGCAATTAGAAATCCTATCTCGTCCAGTTAAAGAATTACCAAAAGGACAATACAAAACCTATTTTGCTCCCGCTGCGGTGGCCGATTTATTGGGTATGCTTTCCTGGGGCGCTATTAGTGAAGCTGATATTCAACAAGGTAATAGTGCTTTAGCTGCTTTATCCCGTCAAGAAAAACAACTTTCTCAAAAGTTTACTTTAAAAGAAAATTTTAAAAGTGGTTTAGTTCCTCGGTTTAATAATTTGGGAGAAATGGCTGCACCAGAATTAACTTTAATTGAAAAAGGTATTTTAATTAATAGTTTAGTTAATTCTCGCACTGCGAAGGAATACAACAAACGAGCTAATGGTGCGAATATTTCAGAAACTTTACGTTCTCCAGAAATCAGCCCCGGTAATTTGAGTTTTGAGCAGATTTTACCCAGTTTAGATACAGGATTATATGTTTCTAATTTACATTATTTGAATTGGAGCGATCGCCCATCTGGTAGAATTACAGGTATGACTCGTTATGCTTGCTTTTGGGTAGAAAATGGGGAAATTATTGCCCCCATTGCTAATCTCCGCTTTGATGAAAGTCTCTATTGTTTTTGGGGACTAGAAAATTTAGTTGATTTCACCAACTTCCAAGAATTTATTCCTGAAGTCGGAACTTACGAAAATCGGCAATTAGGAGGTAGTTTAGTTCCGGGTATGTTAGTGGAAAGTTTCACTTATACCTTATAGTTTATGATAAGGGTTCTAAACCCACTTTGGTGGGTTTTGTATGTGTAGATACGGTTTCTAACCGCTGATTTAATTGCATTCATCCTCTTAGGGAAAATTATCCCATGCTTGGGCAACCAACTTACTTAACCAACGTCTTTGTTGTTGATCTAACATCTGGTCATCTTCCAACACCTGAGCGGTTAATTGGTCTAAAGACTGACCCTGAGAACGAACAACTTTAACTACACCAGCGATTACCGCAGCTACTAATTCTTCATCAACTGGCTGTTTTCTCAGTGCAGAAATTTCTTGGGGACTGTCTGGGATAGGATAATTCATGGCTGATGTTTACAAAATTTACAATATGAACAATAAACTTGATTAATCATTAAAATTCTTCATGGAATCTTTATGAAACTAATTAGGGCAGAGTTTAACCTAGTTTCTGCCTTTTTTAACTCTGTCTAGGTGAGTAGATTTACGAGGAATACGAGGACAATATGCAAGAACTTCTTTATTTAGAAATTCCTACCCCTGATACAATATCCGTACTTCAGTGGCTACAAAAGGATTTTATTCTAGAACATGGGGAAAAATTCATCACCCCAAACGGCTTTCGTGGAAAAATACCGACTCAAAATACCGCTGCTAGAGACGTAGAACTGTCTGTATTTGTTTGGTCGGTGCAGCGGACAACTTATTTGAAAGTATTCCGTTGGGGAGAACAACCTTTTCCCGGTGAGAGACCCATTCTCAAACATCTAACCGAGGAAATTAGAAGCCGCTTTCCCAACTGCTATCCAGAACCACCTGTGATTGATGCCCAAAAGTCAATTTTTCCACAGCTAGAACCATATTATCCCCTAACTGTCAAATATTTCCAAAAAATGACTAATGGGGAATATCACCTCCAGCGGGTTTACTGGTGGGAGCAACAGTGGAGAGAAGGGGTGAAAAATCCTCAAAAGCCCCGTCAAGTCGTATTTTATCAGGGGAATAGCCAGAAAAAAGAGAAAATCAGTCCTGAATATGACATCATTTACATTGGTGGGGCTTTGGGGTCAATTCATGCAGCAGTCATGGCTAAATTGGGCTATAAGGTGCTGTTAGTGGAACGATTACCCTTTGGCAGAATGAACCGAGAATGGAATATTTCCCGTGATGAAATCCAAAGTTTAATCAATTTGGGTTTATTAACAAATGCTGAACTAGAAACAATTATTTCTAGAGAGTATCAAGACGGGTTTAATAAGTTTTTTGATGCTAATAACCCCTCTAAGTTAAAAGCACCTGTCCTCCACACGCCCACCGTTCTAAATATAGCTTTAGATTCAGAGAAGTTATTGGCATTATGTGGAGAAAAACTTAAAGCTGCTGGTGGCGATATTTCCGACGAAACTGAGTTTTTGCGAGTTGATATTAGTGTTACACAAGTGAGTATTAATGTCAAGCATTTGCCCACCGGCAATCAAAAGCAAGTCACTGGACGTTTATTGATAGATGCCATGGGAACTGCTTCACCCATTGCTTGGCAATTAAATGGTGGTAGAGCCTTTGATAGTGTGTGTCCCACCGTGGGAGCAGTAATTGAAAAAGGCTTTGAACCTGGAGTGTGGGATTCTGAATATGGGGATGTTCTTTATAGTCATGGGGACATTTCTCGGGGAAGACAATTAATTTGGGAGTTGTTTCCTGGAGTTGGGGAAGAATTAACAATTTATCTATTTCACTATCATGAAGTAAATGCCAAAAATCCCGGTTCTTTGTTGGAAATGTATGAGGACTTTTTTACAATTTTGCCAGAATATCGGCGTTGTGATTTAGATAAATTAGTTTGGAAAAAACCGACCTTTGGCTATATACCAGGACATTTTAGTATAAGTGGTAGCGATCGCAAAATTGCTGTAGATAGATTAATTGCTATTGGTGATGCTGCTTCTCTTCAATCTCCTTTAGTGTTTACTGGTTTTGGTTCTTTAGTCCGTAATTTAGAACGGTTAACCACCCTATTAAATACCGCTCTCAAGCATGATTTATTGAGTTCTCATTACTTAAATAAAATTCGTGCTTATCAAAGTAATGTGGCTGTAATGTGGTTATTTTCTAAGGGAATGATGGTTCCCACTGGTAAATTTATCCCTCCCCAACTGATAAATTCCATGTTGAATACTTTCTTTGGATTATTAGTAGATGAAACCCCAGAAGTGACAGATAATTTCATTAAAGACCGCTGTGATTGGTTTACCTTTAACCGTCTAGCATTGAAAGCAGCGAGCAAAAATCCACCATTGCTATTGTGGATTTGGCAACTAGCAGGTTGGCAAGATTTATTACGTTGGGTTGGCAATTATTTCAACTTTGCCCGTCATGCTTTAATTAGTGTTATTTTGGGAGCATGGTTACCACAGTTTTTAAAATGGAGTCAGTCTTGGTTAGAAACTCGTTTTCCTGGATTATGGTTGCAACTGTTAGTCATTAACTATGCAATTTCCACAGGTAGACCACGATTACCACCAGCATTGCGCTAGTTTTAGCTATTATCAGCTATTATCAAATAATTGGGGATTTTGGAGTCTTCGCACTCCTAAAATCCTTAGTTCCATGATACTTATCTTCTATATAAGTAAAAAAATAAGTTAAAAATCAAAATTATGTCTGGTTGTAGAAATGATTGGTTTCCCACATCTATTTGGCACTTTCCAGTAGAAAATCATCAACAATTAAATCCCATCTTATTACAAACTATCTATACGGAAGAACAGCAAGATAGTAAAGGTGAGCAATGGTCAAATATGTTAGGATGGCATAGTGTAGATAATTTACACCAACGAGAATCATTTCACAACTTCACACAAATTATCAATAAAAATGTTTTAGAAGTTGCCACATTTCTACAATGGGATTTAGAAAAATTCAGCCTCAAAATTACAACTTGTTGGGGAATTATTAATCGTAAATTTGCTGCTAATTCTGTACATAATCACCCTAATTCCATTTTAAGTGGGGTTTACTATTTGCAAGCTCCTGAAAATTGTGGCGGCATATTTTTTTGCGATCCTCGACCAGGATCACAGATGATCATACCACCATCTGTAGAGTTTAACTTATGGACTCTACCGAGAATAACCTACAAAGCCTGTGTAGGGACAATGTTAATATTTCCCAGTTGGCTTTTACATGGTGTAGAAATGAATATGAGCAACGAAGATCGAGTTTGTATTAGTTTTAATATTGGCATTGTACCTATCAGAAAATAAAACGCTCAATTCAGGTCTTCTAAAATTTAGCCCAATTATGGGCTGATTACAGATTTACAAATTCATTTTTACAAATTCATTTCAATTGTCAAAGCTAGTTGATAGAGATAGCGACGAGGTAAACCTGTATCCTTGGCTATCTCTCGACTAGCTTGAGAACGAGAAATACCTTGTTTGAGCATTGATAATAACTCATTTTTTAATTCGGCTTCTGTGAGTTGAGGTTTATTAGATGGAGTTCCTGCTACTAAAAGAGTATATTCCCCTTGGGGTTCTTTTTCTTGATAATTAGCAATTCCTTCTCCAATAGTTCCTCGCCAAAATTCTTCATATAATTTAGTCAGTTCTCGTGCTATAACTGCATAGCGATCGCTGCCTAAAATCTCTCCCAAATCTGCTAAAGTATCTCGTAGTCTGTGGGGTGATTCATAAAAAACCAAAGTTCGAGATTCTCCTTTTAAAGATGTTAAATATTCCTTTCGTCTTTGACTTTTAGCCGGCAAAAACCCATCAAAAATAAATCTATCAGTTGGTAATCCAGCCGCACTTAAAGCCGTAATTACAGCACTTGCACCGGGAATAGGGACAACATTTATATTCTTATCAATACAGGCCTTAATTAACTCATATCCGGGGTCAGAAATTCCTGGCATTCCTGCATCACTTACTAATGCGATCGCTTTTCCATATTGCAAATACTCTAGTAATTCAGGAATGCGACTATTACTATTATGTTCATAATAACTGATTTGGGGAGTTCTGACTTGAAAATGTTGCAATAATTTTCCTGTATGTCTTGTATCTTCTGCTGCAATCATATCTACTGCTTGCAAAATTCGCACCGCCCTAAAAGTCATATCTTCTAAGTTGCCAATGGGTGTAGCCACAATATAAAGTGTTCCTGGTTTTGGTTCAGTTTGCATATTAATTTTACACTAATTCAAGAGATTAAGGAATTTCTAGGTTGATTAATTTTATTTACCTTACCAAATAATAAAACCTCAATAGAGAATTAACCGCAGATGAAAGCAGATGAACGCAGCTAAGGCTGTAATTTGGTGGAGTAGTAAATGGTATAGTACATCTTTAACTATACATTTTTAACTATACATGATATCGTCGGGTAAAAATTCAGATGTAAAAATTTCCGTTAAGCTATAAGGACAACTTTCAGGAAATGAAGACAGTCCGGTTTCTCGTTCTGCACTAATCATAGCCAGTTGGTAGATTTTTTCTAAAGAATCAGCTAAAAAAGATTTAAGACTAGGATTTTCTGCCAAAAGTTTTTCTAAACGTAACCGTTGTTCCTTAATAGTTAATTGCCAACTGCGAGAACGCAAGTTAGATTGAAACTGCCATTTAAGTAAGTGCATAAGTAGTAGTTCTAATCTACTTTCTAATTCTCGTTTTTCCGAACGTCCCATATCTTCAATTTCTTCAGCAATATTACGAAAATCAATTTGATTAAATTGTCCGTTTCTTAATAGTTGTGCTTGTTCTTGAGTCCAAGCATAAAAATCATGATCATGGCTAGTTAAATTCATAAATTCTCCTATAATTTACTTATAATTTACTTAATAACTTCAGAAGTTGACCAATGACCAATTCAGGTTTATTTGTCGGTTTAATTACCTTAGATCTAATTTATTTCGCGGACTCTCCTCCCCAAAATAATCAAAAGTTAGTCGCTACTGATTATACTGTAGCAGCCGGAGGACCTGCAACAAACGCCGCTGTCACTTTCAGTCATTTAGGCAACCAAGCCACAGTATTAGGTGTATTGGGTTCTCACGAGATCACACAGCTAATTTCTAGGGATTTAGAAAATTGCCAAGTTGCCATTATTGACTTAGAATCTCACAAGGATACACCACCACCCGTATCTTCTATTATTGTCACCCAAGGTACAGGTGAAAGAGCGGTAATTTCCATTAATGCCATGAAAACTCAAGCAAATATTAACTCTATCCCAGCCAGTATTTTAGACAATTTAGACAATTTAGAAAATATTGATATTGTTCTAATTGACGGGCATCAAATGGACATTGGTAAAATTATCGCCCAAAATGCTAAAATCCAGAATATTCCCATTGTCATTGATGGTGGTAGTTGGAAACCAAGATTTGCAGAAATATTACCATTTGTGGATTATGCTATTTGTTCTGCTAATTTTTATCCTCCTCACTGCCAAAATCAACAAGATGTTTTTAACTATTTACAAAAATTTAACATTCCCCATATTGCCATTACTCAAGGAGAAAACCCCATACAGTACTTAACTAATGGTGTCCGGGATTCAGTAAATGTACCAAAAATTCAGCCAGTAGATACACTAGGGGCAGGAGATATTTTTCATGGTGCTTTCTGTCACTATATCCTAGAAAATAGTTTTGTCCAAGCATTAGAACTAGCTGCTAATACTGCTGCTAAAGCTTGTCAATATTTTGGTACAAGGAATTGGCTAAATGCAAATATTTAATGTTGAATTAAAAACCCTATTTGTGTATTTTTGTTGTTTAATTGTGTAATCACACTCAAATTTATCCCCAAATGAAAGACCTATCAGAAATATTAACAATTACCCGAGAAGTAGGCTGGGGTGCCGCTAGTCTACTTAGTTCTTATTATCATGGTACTGGTGAAAAAGCCAATTTAGATGTCAAATATAAGGATAATGAACCCGTCACAGTTGCAGACTTGGCTGTAAGTGAATATATCTTGTCACAGTTACAAACCGCTTTAGGTCATGAAGACTTTGGTTATATCAGCGAAGAAACTTATAAATCACAACAGGGAAAAAATCCCTCTGAGTGGGTATGGATTATTGACCCTTTAGATGGGACAAAGGACTTTATTAACAAAACTGGAGAATATGCAATTCATATTGCCTTAGTCCAAGGAACACAGACAATGTTAGCTGTGGTAGCAGTTCCAGAAACACAAAAGTTGTATTATGCCACTAGAGGTGGTGGGACTTTTATCGAAACTGCCGGCGGTTCTGTACCCGTGCGAGTTGACACAACCAAAAATATTCAAGATTTAATTTTAGTTGTTAGTCGTTCCCATCGCCACAATAGGTTAGAATATCTGTTACAGCATCTACCCTGTCAACATCAAAAGGCAATTGGTAGCGTCGGTTGCAAAATTGCGGCGATAGTTGAACAGCAAGCAGATGTTTACATTTCCCTTTCCGGTAAGTCCGCACCCAAAGACTGGGATATGGCTGCCCCCGAACTAATTCTCACGGAAGCAGGTGGCAAGTTCACCCATTTTGACTGCACGCCATTAAAATATAATACCGGCGACATTCATCAATGGGGAGAGTTACTGGCCAGTAATTATCAAAATCATGAGGTACTGTGTCAAGAAGCACAAATCATTCTCGCGCGGTTTACTTCAACCTCAGGCAGTGTTAATTAACAATGCTAGGGATTTTGTTGGGAAATTTTGCCCATTTTGGGTTAATATTCTCATGTAGTGCTATACTTGGGGAAATAAGGATTATTTTCGGTTGAGTAAGTCGTTTTAAGATTTTTTTAAATACGTCTCTCCGAATCTAACTCTCTACACTCTCTGATTTGGGAGACCCCATTTTATGACGATTTACGTTGGTAATTTGTCCTATCAGGTAACAGAGGAAGACCTGAAACGGGCTTTTGCGGAGTACGGAACAGTTGGTCGTGTACAGCTACCTACAGACCGGGAAACTGGTCGTCCACGGGGTTTTGCCTTTGTGGAAATGGAAAAAGAAACAGAAGAAGCCGCAGCCATTGAAGCACTTGATGGCGCTGAATGGATGGGCCGTGATTTAAAAGTGAACAAAGCTAAACCCAAAGAAGAGAGAAGCTCTCCTCGCAGCGGTGGCGGCGGCGGTTGGGGTAATCGTGATCGCAGCGGTGGCGGTGGCGGTGGAGATCGTGATCGCAGGAGATCGTGATCGCAGTGGTGGCGGTAATCGTCGCTAGTAAGTCTGTTTAAAAAAAATTAACATCTAGAGTATCCAGCAGATACAGCCCCAGGCTCAATGCTGCTGGAATATTTTATTTTAGTTTGATTAATTAAAGAACCGTGGAACACACGGTCTTAAAGCTCAGTTAACGTCTTCAAAAAAGAGTCGCTGAGAAACCCACATTCATCAAAAAAGGAGGATGTGGAGTATGTCACTTCTGGCTGTCAAGCATTTAATTCAGAATTAGGAGGAATAGGAATGACACAAGTGGTTTTAGGTGAAAATGAAGGTATTGAGTCAGCATTGCGAAGATTTAAGCGGGAAGTTTCCAAGGCGGGAATTTTCCAAGATATGCGGAAAAAGCGTCACTTTGAAACACCTTTAGAAAAAGAAAAGCGTAAAGCTATCGCTAGACACAAACAACGCCGTCAACAGCGTTCTCGCTTCAAACGATAAATTTTTAGTCCCATTGGGATCATCCTGAACCGCCTTGCTAGGATTGAGGATGATCCCACGGGTTATTTTTTTATGCAATTAACTGCTAGATTTCCGCTAATGCTCGCTCAATTAAACGCCGTGCTAAGGTTTGTGTTCCTGTGTGTTCATAGTAATTTGTAGCCACATCTAGAAATGCTGCTAGATAGTCTAGTTTGTCATCAGACATTTCCATGAAAGATTGCAAATTACCAATTACTTTTTGTGGGGTTAAATTATGGCTTGTTACCAGCCCACTCATCCAACCGCTAACTGATTCAAAACTGTTACCGATAAAGTCGAGTTTACCAGCATCGCTACCACCAGGAATAGTATTTTTGATGCTTTGGAAAGTCTGGTTTTGGTTTAGATCTTGGGGACTGGTTTGACTAATCCAAGAGAGGGCTTTGTTAATAAAATCAGGTCCAAGGGGTATTAAACCATCAACACAAACTAATGCTACCATGCGAATTAGGGACTCTCCAGCATACTCACCTAAAGAAGCAACAAAATCGCCAATACTGTCTCCAGGAATGCCATTAATTTGACAAAAGGCGACGACTTCAGCAACTATTTTCAAAGTGAGATCAATAGTTTGAGCTTTGTCTGCTTTGGGAGTCACGGCGTTTAAAAAACCGAGAAAAGGAATTTTTTCCCCAACTTTATTAGCTAAAGCGGCTGCACCTAAAACCTTATCTGTACCGTCAACAGTTTGATACAGCCAGAGCGCGGTTTGATATCCTTGGGATTTGTCGTTAAATAGATAAATTGCTCTTTCGCCAATTTGTTGAATTAGATCTTCGTCTGTTTCACCAGTAACAGTTTTAATGGTATTCACAAAACCAACCGTATTGTGCCATTCACCGGGAGCAACGAAATCCAAAGCATTTAATAGGGAAACTGTCAAATTATTGGTAGGAAGTTCATCAACTAATTGGTAAATTGGTTTACTCACAAAAATCTCCTTATTTTGTATTCATGGTTTTGTATTCATGTCAATTGCTAGTTGGGAAATAGGCAAGAATTTTCTTAATTACCAATTACCAATCACTGGCCTAAACTAGATAACCGGGAACATTAATTAGTTAGCTAACTATTTCAAATTAGCTAAACCATCAAGATTAAACTTCTCTATCCATATTGCGCGATCATTAGCTGTGAATAATGGATCTTTAGAAATAACCTTGACTTGGTACTTATTCACCAAAACCGAAGTTTGAGTTTTTCCAAGTTGTATAGAGGGATAACCGCCTATTTTCTCAGTGCTGTTAGCAAATTTCGCCGCTGCTCCCGGTATACTGCTGGTATCAGAAATTGCCAATTGAGCAACTACTTTACCATCTTTTTTCAGGTTGGCCTCCGAAAAGCCTTTTTTCTCTTGGGTATAAACTCGATCATAACCATCATCACTACCAGGGAAGAATTGATTTAATTTGCTACCCTGAGTCGCATCTTTAACTACAGCCTGTCCGCTTTTTTGTCGGGTACTTTCCTGTTGTACCTGATCAAAGCGACTAGGTGGTTTTGGTGAACAAGCCGTAGTCAGCAAGACAAATGATAGTAATACAGCAGCTAAAATTCTCCGTCCACGATTTGTTACCATTTTTGGCTTCTCCTTGATAGTTAGGCTTGTGTTGTCACCCATTAAACCAGAAAATTTACTTTTAAATAATTATCGAATGTATTGGGAATCACATATTTTTTGATATTTTTGGATTATACACTAGACTAGGCGATGAGCTATAACCGCATAAAAAGGATCTCCTCCGGGTACTCCCAACCACTGTAAAAAATTTGGCGTTGTTGACTTTGAGCAAATTACTTCTGGGGTTGAGAATCCTGGTATTGACCTAAAGTAGCCCTTGACCAATTCTACCCTAAAAGCTTCTGAACCGTCTCGCCAAACTTGAATAGCTTTTTGAAAAAACATCCGGTTAGAAAAACTAATAATTGCTATCCCACCAGGTTTAAGAATCCGGTGTATTTCAGAACATACAGCCTCTGGGTATTGAAGATACTGCACAGAAACACAGTTAATAACAGCATCAAACTCTTGATCTAAGCAAGGTAACTGAGGATTTATGTTGAGATTCTGGACAAAATAATGATTTAATTGAGGATTTCGGGCTAATTCCTCAGCATTAAGTCCATGGCCTTCTACATGAGCAAAATCTCTATCTGTGGGTAAATGGGATACCCAACTACTCATCATATCAAGAATCCGCGCATTAGCTGGGATTCGCTGACGATACAAATCCGTTAATTGCTGAATAAAACCCTCATCTACATGAGTGACAAAGCGGGGGTAACTATAGAATAACTGATCATCTGAGTCATCTAATTTAATTCGTTGATTTGGTTGCAGTAGCATAAATGTCTTATTTGGTAGATTGGATAATTTTGGCTAGTATCTTAATTGATAGATACATAAAAATTTTAGATCAATATCAAAGAAAAGCATAATTAGGAGTATGTTAAAATACAGAAATATTCTCAAATAATCAAATAGTGCAATTTCACAATGAAAAAATCAATTTCCCCAATTGCTGTAATTCTTAGCTGTGTATCTTTGATAGCTTGCGCTAGTGGACTAAAGGATACATTTAAAGAAGAAGCTGCTGCTACTGTAACACAAAATAAAATGAAAACTGATCTGGTAGTAGCAAGTGAAAAACAGAATAAACAAGCATCTTCTCTACAATCAGAAACACAAGAGAAGAAAGAACCTGTTGGTAAAAACCTAGACAACAGTAAGAAGACTAAAAAAGGTGCAAATCAACAACCAAAGGAGGGAACAGTTAAAAAAATAGTCAATGGTGATTTAATGTGTTATGTCACCTTAGTAGATAATAAAGGAATAGAACACAATGTGGGCGCGAGTTTTGAAATTTGCGCTGACGAGAAGAAATTTATAAATAAAAAAGTCCGCGCTATTTATGAAGTAACATCAGTTAATGATTGTCAGAGTGTAGAACCCTGTGGGAAAAGTCGCAAAGAATCAATCATTACTAAAATGGAAGTTGTGAATAAAGTTTCCCAAAAAGATTCATACACCTTGAGTGATGGTAAATGGAAGATTGCTATTAGTAATAGCAACTCTTGGAATGGGGTGAATGGTAAAGGAAATGTGAGTTATCAAGGATGTGATGCTAATGGTAAATGTGTGAGTTTAACAGGAGGTAAAGTTGTTTGTCGTCATGGTGTATGTCGTACAGTTTGGAAAGGTGGAAATTACACTTACATTTTAGAACAAGCCATTACTGAAAATGGTAATGCTGATTCTACTTTGACAGTCAGAAAAGGTAGAACTGAGGTTTTGAAAGTTACAGGGTTGAAAGCTATACCTGATAGATAATCAAAAAAACACCCCAGTTTATTTTTACTGAATTATTCAATGTTAATTGATTATTAGTTGTTGCATAATAGCGGTATGAATTGTGTTTTTCTCCTGAAATCAGCAACGCCAATTATTACTCTTCTGGGGTAAAATTTTGGTCCAGAAAATTAAGAGCGTGGTTGCGGAGTTCAAAATATTCCGTTGAGTTGCGCATGGCCATTCTATCTCTAGGATGTGCAAAAGGAACTGTTAAAATTTCTCCAATGTTTGCAGATGGTCCATTAGTCATTAAAATGATCCGATCTGACATATAAATTGCTTCGTCCACATCATGGGTAATCATCATAACTGCTTGACGATGATGTTCCCAAATATCTAATACTTGACGTTGTAATTTACCACGAGTTAAAGCATCTAAAGCACCAAAAGGTTCATCCATTAATAACATTTTGGGACGAATTGCTAAAGCTCTAGCAATACCTACCCTTTGTTTCATCCCTCCAGAAATTTCATCAGGATATTTGTCAGCCGCTGCTGTCAAGTTTACCATAGCTAAGTGTTCATTGACAATGCTAATTTTTTCGGCACGATTAGCATTTTTTAATACTTCATCTACAGCTAAACGGATATTTTCGCGGACGGTTAACCAGGGTAATAATGAGTAATTTTGAAATACCATCATTCTCTCTGCTCCTGGTTTACGAATCTCTTTTCCCTCTAAACGTACAGAACCAGAAGTAGCTTTTTCAAAACCGCCAATTATTTTTAATAATGTCGATTTACCGCAGCCAGAATGACCAATTACAGAAATATATTCATCTTCACCAATAGTTAAATTAATATTATTTAAAACGACAAATTTGCCTTTATCTGGGGTGGGATAAGATTTAACTAAGTTCTCGATTTCTAAAAATCCGTTTCGTTGGCTTTTTGTAGTATTATTATCTGTTAAAGTTGGATATGCCATGATTAATCACCCTTGATATAATTAACTTTTTTTAAGACATAAAAAATCGAGCAGGAGCATTAGCGCGAATATCAAAACTATGAAGATATCCTACAGGATCACTAGGATCAAATCCTTTTTTATCTATAAATGCCTCTGGAGGTTCAACCTTATAATCATTTGTGGGACATTGAATACCCATTTCTGTGGCTATTTCCCGATATAAATCTGTTCTCCAACCTTTTGCGGCTACTTGTTCGGCGTTTTTAGGAATTTCTTTAATTTGTCCCCAACGGGCTGCTTGAGTCATTAACCAAAGACTGCGAGAACGCCATAAAAATGTTGAATGTTCTCCTATTTCGTGGGGAATATTGTTAGGAAGATCATAAAAGATTGTGGTATCATCTGCTTTTATCGTGCGGTCTTGACCATCAAAACCACCATAGTTGTAATTGCCAATAATTCCCGGTCCGGTAAACTTAGTAATGGGAACACCTGATTTTTTGGGTTTTGCACCAGTAAAAGCACGTTCTGTGAGTAATTCGGCTATTTGTTGACGATTTTCAGATCGGCTACAATATTGACAAGCTTCTATCATCGCTTTTACTAAAGAACGGTAAGTTTTAGGGTAATTAATAATAAAAGATTCCATTACCCCCAATAGTCTGTCTGGGTGTCCATGCCATATTTCCTTACCTTGAGCAAAGGTAAAACCAATACCTTCATTGCCCGTAATTGCTCTAGTATTCCAAGGTTCAGCCACCATGTAAGCTTGCATGGCGGCAATTCTCATATTTGTCACCATTTGCGGTGGAGGAACAATGATCACCCGAAATTCTTTAAGAGGATCAACACCCGCAGCAGCGGAAAGATAACGAGCAAAATATTCATAAATGGCAGAACTGAGGACTACAGCCCAGATTTTCTTTTCTGGGGGTTGTTGATCAAAATAGCCGCGAAAGTCCCTTCCAAAGGCTTCTAAAGCCCCCTCAGCGTATTTCTGTTGATATTCGTACCAAGGACGGATACCATAGTCCCACATTTCCTTATTCATGGTCATAGCGTTACCATGTCGGTGGATAGTCATTGCAGCACATAGGGGAGCATGACGGGCACCTTCCGCGCCAATTCTAGCATTAGTGACAGCACCGGAGACGACAGGAGAAGCGTCGAGACGACCAAAAATCAAGCCGTCGCGGGAAGTAGCCCAACTAGCTTCCCGGTTGAGTGTGACATTTAAGCCATATTTACGGAAAAATCCTTTTTTCCAAGCGATCGCAAATGGCGCACAATCATTAACAGGGACATAACCAACAGTAATATTAGGTTTCTCTAAATCTTGGGGTCTAACTACTGGTGTCACCGCTAAAGCTTCCTCTGTTAGTCCTTTAGCAGACCTATCTCCAGAAACAGCACAGGACGATAATATAATTCCCGCAGTTGTTGCACCCATTCCCGCAATA
The DNA here is from genome assembly GCF_014696755.1 of Anabaena sp. FACHB-1391. Lineage (NCBI taxonomy): Bacteria > Bacillati > Cyanobacteriota > Cyanophyceae > Nostocales > Nostocaceae > Anabaena > Anabaena sp. FACHB-1391. Next base: position 25,354 of record NZ_JACJQS010000021.1, read on the forward strand.
AAATCCCTGCGAGTTAAATGACTTTCACTCATCATAATTAATCATTAATAATTGAAAAATTCTCTTGAACCTCTGTGCGCCTCTGCTCCTTTGCGTCAGCAAAAAATCATTAACCTCCTGGACGGTGAGTAACTAACTCTTGAATTTTGCCCACAGCATAATCTAAAATCAACCCTGTTAAACCAATTATAAACACTGCTAAAAAGACAGAACTCAGATTTAAACGACTCCATTCGTCCCAAACAAAAAAGCCAATTCCTATTCCCCCGGTGAGCATTTCTACAGCTACAATTACTAGCCAAGCAATGCCTAAACTAATTCGCAAACCAGTAAAAATATAAGGTAAACTAGCAGGTAAAATGATTTTAGTAATTTGTCGCCAGCGCGGCATTTCTAAAACCTGCGCTACATCTAAATAATCTTTGGGGACGCTAGAAACTCCCAAAGCAGTATTAATAATTGTTGGCCATAGCGACGTAATGAAAATGACAAAAATAGCGGAAGGATCTGCTAAATTAAAAAGAGATAAAGAAATGGGCAACCAAGCCAATGGAGATACTGGTTTAAAAATCTGAATAATGGGATTAAAAGCCAGCATTGCCGGTCTAGACATTCCGATTAAAAAACCCAAAGGAATGGCCACTAAAGCACCCAAACTGAATCCCAATATTACCCGGCGTAAACTGGCTAATAATAACCAACCAACTCCTAAATCACCTGGACCTCTTTCATAAAATGGATGTAAAATATAGTCCCAATTAGCAATTAAAGCTTCTGGTGGTGTAGGCATTAATTCATGATTAGCTAATGCTACCACCCACCATAATAAAATAATTCCTAAACAGCCTAAGGCCGGGAATAAGAAAGTATCTTGAAAAATTACTGATTTGGCCTTTCTCCACACAGTTTGACTAGCAACTGCAACAATGGCAGCTAAATTTAGTTGCAATATCATTTATTTTACCTCAGCAGAGTTAAGCGCGGGTACAAAGAAATTAAATTAGATAGTACCAACCTTGGACACTGATGAGATCAGAACGTCATTATAATTAATTATTATGATTCTGTCTCTTCAGTCTCCTCTCAATGCCTAGGAAGTTAGCTGACGGGCTAGGGTTGAGAGATACCCCTTTTTACTTTATTTTAGAGGGTGTTTGAACTTTAAAACTCAAATTAATCAACTAATCAAGACAAAAATACGCCCCATAAATAATTTGGTTCCTCCGTTCCAGTGCTACTGTTGTAAACTGGACTAGGCTGACTTACTTGAAATTAATAGTAGCATTCTAACATTGATATCTAGTGATAACATCAGTATTGATCATAAATATTAGTTACTTAACTACTGAATTTTATGCACTTTTAGGGAGAAAAATCTACAGAAATTGCTGATAATCAACAATTATCAACCGGAATAGTGATATGAAATCTGGAACTTTATAGTTAAGCTTGATATAGCAGTTCCTATGCTCGTGAGGTATAAAGTTTTTTAGTTTTAGGGAACAGTGAATAAATACAGCCGTTTCCGCTCTTATGAGGTACATCTTAAGCCCCCTTATCGCTTGCGGGGAGGGTTTGGGGGTGGGGTTCTTGTACCTCATAACATTGAGAAGTGCTGTAGGTGTGTACTTCATTAGACCGGTAAACGAAATATAATTAGATGTTTTTCGTTATAATTCGATGTAATCAAAATTCAAATAAGATCATAAGAATTTGATTTATAATAAAAAAATATAAACTCTAATTAAGAGGTAAAATACCATGCTAAAAATACAACCTCCAACTGTAATTGATTTTCAACCAGCAATTACTGCTAAAGATAAGGATGATAAATCTATTTTAATGATAGATGTGAGATTTTCCGCTATGTATTCTTCCCCGGATCTTAATATCTTAAAAATGGAACAATACCAGCATATTCCTTTTTTAATGTTTGTTAATTCTAATGTCATGAGAATCTTTAAGAGTCCGACTTTTAGAGAAGTAGCAAGATTGGACACGAAAAAGGTTTTAGAACATTATGATCCAGGCAGTATTGAAGGCATCATCTATCAATCTACTTTAATAACTCTAACTCAATCATGGTTAAGAGATTTAGCTTATCATTGGAAAAGTGAGACCCCCCCTTACATTAAGGAAATGAAGGAAATTGGCTTATTTACTCTTTTGTTTGATGGTACAACAGAGGAGTTAGAATTATTATGATTATTTATTTAGAAACTAATTCAATTATGGCAATTGCGAAAGGGAGAAATAAAGAATTAGAAAATTTTGTCTATGACTCCTCAGAAAATTTAAAGTTTGTTATTCCTAGTATTTGTTTAATGGAAACTCTGGTAGCGATAGAAAGAGAAGAAAAACGTAGTCAATCTTTTTCTCAAACTATTCAAATAGAAATGAATGAAGCTAAACGAAATAAAGAATTAACTAATTCTCAATCTTTTGCCAATTATTTAGAACTTTGTTTGATTGATTATGGAAAAGTATTACGGGATTTTAGAAAGCGTTTTTTGAATATTATCGAATATTTAAAAAATCATGGTGAATTAATTGAACCAAGCATTAAAATGTTAGAAGCTACTTTAAATAATCCTTTGCTACCTGGGAAAAATCAAAGAAGAGATGATTTTATTTTACAGGTTATTTTAGCTCATGCTGAAAATAATTTATCAACGGATAAAGTTTTTTTTAGTGAGAATACTAAGGAATTTGGTAATACTAATATTCAACAGGTATTAGCTAATTTGGGAATTAATTATTTTAGTAGAATCTCTAATTTAGAAGGATGGTTAAATAAACAATAAAAAATGCTAACTTGCATGGTTAATTTTCAAATTCTTCTAATGGAGCATCAAAATTATCAGCAATAGAAATAATATCTTTGTCTGTACCAAATAAAAGAAATGATTTCTTTAGATAGTGAACTTTAACAGCTTTTATCATTGTCATCAATGGATATAATAAACGGGTTACAATCATTAACAAGAAGATTTTTATTAACCAAATTAGAAAATGATGAAAAATTATTGAATATATCTCCCATATTGAGAGAATATTTCAGAATTAATCATCATTAATTATACCAATAATACACCCTTCTTATCTTCGCGCCTCTGCGTCTTGTGCGTGAAAAAAATATTCAGTATAGTAAAACACCTACTTATTCCAAGCAGGATGACACAACAGAGAAGACATTACCCGTACCCCACGCAATTGATTAGAGAGGGGTAGATGACCTCTAGGGGCAGTTAAATCCCAGGTGAACCCGTGGGGGTATCTTGTCCAGTTATTACCATTCTTCCAGCCGATTTTCGGCCAGAGGTTAACCCAATTTTTATTTAAACCTAACCAAATTTCTCGTTGTACGGAAAAGCCGAATTTACCTTGTGAGTGAACTACCCAAAGTTGATTAATAGTGCGTAGGTCTTGAATTGATAGACTTTCGACTTCTGTGAAGTATAGCCATTTTCTTTTTACTGCTTGAGAACCTGCTGCTTCACACATCTTCTGAATTGTCAAGAGGTCTGCTGCTTGAAAATCTTGATTTACAAGTAGCTTTTGCAAAGAATTGTAACTGATCCCACAGTCCGATTTTAGAGGTACAATTCCTTCAGGAAAGTTAGTTTGTAGAAATTCCTGACTTGTCGGTGCATCAGTATTGTAAATGACTTGGTAGACTTGGCCATCAATCCAAGTTGCTGGGTGGTCACGACGTTTCAGCAAAAATTCCTTCAATACCTCTAACCCATCATTACCCAAGTCAGCTAACTGCGGGATGATTTGTTGTTGGACTTTTTCGGACCCAGCGATTAACTTTTGGCGGAGGGAGTCAAGATCATTTGTAGTGCCTGATACAATCATTGGGTCTGTCATGCCATTACTCGTGTTAGCGTGAGCGTGAATAAACTATCTATTGCTATCGGTTATTCTACAAAATGAAGCACAAATAGCGAAAAGTAGTTTACTTCAAATCTTGGGGAAATTTGGAAAACCCCGGAGTGTGTATCTGAAAAAATCACTCCCGGTGGCTTTAGTGAAATCCTAGCCCACAATACTTTATCAGCTAAGGAGTGACAAAATCCAGGAGTGACAGAATAAATACTCCTGACTCCTAAGTTGGTGAACTTCTTCTATTTGGAATGTGTTAACTATGTACGAAAAGATTACTCCTCCCACCACCGGCGCAAAAATTACCTTCAAAAATGGTGAACCGGTTGTTCCTGAAAATCCCATTATCCCATTTATTCGCGGTGATGGTACGGGTATAGATATTTGGCCTGCAACGGAAAAAGTGCTTGATGCCGCAGTAGCAAAAGCATATAATGGCACAAGAAAAATTAGCTGGTTTAAGGTTTATGCTGGTGATGAAGCCTGTGATTTATATGGAACATATCAATATTTACCCCAGGATACATTGACGGCTATTAAAGAATATGGCGTAGCGATTAAGGGACCTTTGACTACTCCCGTTGGTGGAGGGATTCGTTCTTTAAATGTCGCATTACGCCAAATCTTTGATCTGTATACTTGCGTGCGTCCTTGTCGTTATTACGCTGGTACACCTTCTCCTCACAAAACTCCTGAAAAATTGGATGTTATTGTTTATCGGGAAAATACGGAAGATATTTATTTGGGAATTGAGTGGAAACAAGGTAGTGAAATAGGGAATCGCCTCATTAAAATACTCAACGAAGAGTTAATACCTGCTACAACAGAACACGGTAAAAAGCAAATTCCCCTTGATGCTGGTATCGGTATCAAACCTATCAGTAAAACTGGTTCTCAGCGTTTAGTTAGACGGGCGATTAAACACGCTTTGTTATTGCCTAAAAATAAGCAACAAGTCACTTTGGTGCATAAAGGCAATATTATGAAATATACCGAAGGAGCTTTTCGTGACTGGGGTTATGAACTGGCTACTACGGAATTTCGTCAAGAAACTGTTACAGAACGGGAATCTTGGATATTAGGAAATAAAGAGAAAAATCCCAATATTTCCGCAGAAGAAAACGCCCGTCAAATTGATCCTGGTTTTGATGCTTTAACACCAGAGAAAAAAGCCCAAATTGTCAAAGAAGTAGAAACAGTTCTGAATACAATTTGGGAAAGCCACGGCAATGGCCAATGGAAAGAGAAAATCATGGTCAATGACCGCATTGCTGATAGTATCTTTCAACAAATTCAAACTCGTCCAGATGAGTATTCTATTCTGGCTACAATGAACCTGAACGGTGATTATTTATCTGATGCTGCTGCTGCTATTGTTGGCGGTTTAGGCATGGGTCCAGGGGCAAATATTGGCGATTCCTGCGCGATTTTTGAAGCCACTCATGGTACAGCACCAAAACACGCTGGGTTAGATAAAATTAACCCCGGTTCTGTGATTCTTTCCGGTGTGATGATGTTAGAATATATGGGTTGGCAAGCCGCCGCAGATTTGATTAAAAAAGGATTAGGTGCAGCCATAGCAAATGGTCAAGTTACTTATGATTTAGCGCGGTTAATTGAACCACCTGTACAACCTTTAAAATGTTCTGAATTTGCTGACGCAATTATCAAACATTTCGGTTAGTTTCTGTTATCCTGAAATCAAGTGTTGAGATCCCCGACTTCCTCATAAAGTTGGGGATCTGGCAAATATGAGGATTACAGTCACTAACCAGGTTATTTGTATGGTTATGAGTGCTTTAAAACTAAATTTAAACACAGTTAATTTTACCGATGAACAGTTTTATCAACTATGTCAAAAAAACGGCGATTTAAAACTTGAACGGACAGCTAGGGGAGAATTAATTATTATGCCACCAGTGGGGGGAGAAAGCGGTAATCGAGAGGCTGATTTGATTATTGATTTAGGTGTTTGGAATCGGCAAACAGGACTAGGTTACACCTTTAGTTCTTCTACTATATTTAAATTACCAAATGGTGGCGATCGCTCTCCCGATGTAGCTTGGATTAAAAAAGAACGTTGGGAAGCACTCACTCCCGAAGAAAAACGCAAATTTCCCCCCATTGCACCAGATTTTGTGATTGAATTAAGGTCAGCAACAGACGATTTAAAAACTCTGCATCAGAAAATGCAAGAATATATGGATGCAGGAGTAAAACTGGCATGGTTAATAAATCCTCAACAACAAGAAGTAGAAATTTATCGTTCAGGAAAAGATGTAGAACTACGAAATCTACCTACAAAATTATTAGGAGAAGATATCTTACCGGGATTTAGTTTGAGTTTAGATTTTTATTAAAATACCCATAAAATACCCAATACTTTATCCCCATGCCAATCTTTGCACTAAAATAAACCTGAAATCGGTAAAAATGACATTTTAGGGTCACGTCTCTACAAAGGTTCTAGGAAATACACATTTAATTTTTGAAAATGTGTTTCTAACAAATATCAAATATGTGTAAAGTTAGGGGTTAAATTCCCATGTAGATAGCTGAGTCAGTCCATAGCCATAGGTCAGATTATACTGTAAAGGCGTAATGCTGATATAATTCTTTTCAATGGCATGAATATCAAGAGGGATGTGGTTTGGTAAATTTAACTCTAGGGGTGGTTCTACATTTTCTATCACCTCTCCGGTTAACCAGTAGTAAGTTTTACCTCTGGGATCAGTTCGCTTATTAAAAACATCCACGTAGCGTCTGACACATTGTCTGGTCAGGGTAACACCAGCAATTTCTTCCCAGGATATAGGAGGAACATTAACATTAAGTAACATTGATTCTGGTAGTGGTTGGGCGGCAATTTTGGCGACTAGGACTTCCGCAAATTTAGCCGCTGGTTGAAAGTCTTTATGAGTATGACTGGTTAAACTAAACGCAACACTAGGAATACCTTCAATTACTCCTTCCATTGCGGCCGAAACAGTCCCAGAGTAGAGAATTTCTGTCCCTAAATTTGCGCCTTGGTTAATTCCAGATAGCACTAAGTCGGGTGGAGAATCTAATAAAGCCCATAATGCCAATTTTACACAATCTGAAGGCGTGCCATCACAAGCCCAAGCTTTAATATCAGGATCAAAAACAGATTCTACTATTTCGGCGCGGATTGGTTGCAGTAAGGTTAATCCATGACCTGTTGCCGACCTCTCTCGATCTGGACAAACTACTGTCACTTCATGACCCGCTGCTGCTAAGGTGTTGGCTAAGGTACGAATACCCAAAGCAGAAATTCCATCATCGTTGCTAATTAGTAATTTCATTATGTCAGTTGATAGGTGACAGGTGATAGGTGACAGGTGACAGGTGATAGCAGATAGGTGATAGCAGATAGGTGGCAGGTGATAGCGGATAGCGGATAGTAAAAAATATTACCTCTTCCCTGTTTCCTGTTACCTGTCACCTCTTCCCTGTCACCTGTTCCCTACTATAGACTAATGACTAATCACCAATGACTAATAACTAATGACTAACAATTTAGAGGATCAACTTTTAGCATTACGGCAGGAAGGGGAAACAGCGATCGCCTCTGCTGATACCCTAGAACGCCTAGAAGAACTCAGAGTTAACTATTTGGGTAAAAAGGGGCAATTGGGGGCGTTATTACGAAGTATGGGGCAAATGAGCGCGGAGGAACGTCCTAAAATTGGGGCGATCGCTAATATTGTTAAAGAAGCTATTCAAAACAGCCTTGACCAACAACGCACATTTTTAGAAGCGGCGCAAATTCAGGCACAGCTAGAGGCTGAAACCATAGATGTCACCATGCCTGGTATTTACCGTCCCCAAGGTCGGATTCATCCCCTCAATGGCATTATTGACCAAACCCTAGATATCTTTGTCGGCATGGGTTACACCGTTGCCCAAGGATCAGAAATGGAAACAGATTACTACAATTTTGAAGCTCTGAACACCCCCCCAGATCATCCAGCCCGCGATATGCAGGATACCTTTTATTTACCAGATGGTAATTTACTGCGAACTCATACTTCATCGGTGCAAATTCGCTACATGGAAAAGGAAGAACCACCCATTCGAGTTGTTGCCCCAGGTCGAGTATATCGTAGAGATGATGTAGATGCGACCCACTCAGCAGTTTTCCATCAAATTGAACTTTTAGCCATAGATGAAGGACTGACTTTTACAGACCTGAAAGGAACTGTCAAGATATTTTTACAATCAATATTTGGCGATTTACCAATTCGTTTTCGCGCCAGTTATTTCCCTTTTACTGAACCTTCAGCCGAAGTAGATTTACAATGGAAAGGACGTTGGTTAGAAGTTATGGGTTGCGGTATGGTTGACCCCAATGTTTTGAAATCTGTAGGTTATGATCCTGAAGTTTATAGTGGATTTGCAGCGGGTTTTGGTGTAGAACGTTTTGCAATGGTGTTACATCAAATTGATGATATTCGTCGTTTGTATAATAGCGATTTACGCTTTTTACAACAGTTTTAATATTCAGGCGGGATTTTCCCGCCTTTGATAATTATGAATTAAAACTCAACCAACCAAAAATCTCTTGAACCGTTAATTCTAAATTTATATTTTCTAGAACTGGTAATTTATCGTCACTTTCATATATTTCTATTTTTTGTCCAGGAAAGACAGCCAATACACTTTCTTCTTCTGGGTTTAATAACCAACCTAATTCAGTTCCATGGCGGGAACAATGCAATAATTTAGTTAAGACTTTTTTCTGTGGTTGTTCAGGAGAAAGAATCTCTATTACCCAGTCAGGATGAATTTCAAAACGGTTAGCAATTCTCCCAGATTCAGTTTTGGGAATTCTCTCCCACCGGAACACGGCAATATCAGGCACAATGGTACTACCACCAAAAGTACAACGTAGTTCTGGGAAGGCTATGGCAATTTTTTGAGTTCTAGTGAGTCCATTGACAACTTCAATAAAAGTAGTCTGAATTAAGCTGTGTTCACCTTGTGGCATAGGTTTTTGCAGGATTTCCCCGTTAATAAATTCTGATGCTGGTTTAGTTTCTGGTAACTTGACAAAATCTTCTAGTGTAATCTGGCGTTCAGTGGCTATAGTCATAATTGGTAACTAGAAAGCATAGTTATATTATCAACGATAATGTTCAAATATATGTATTGATAAAAAATCGGGTGAGAGTAACTTACCAGTTCGGTAACTGTACTCAATTAAAATTACGAAAAAGGCAGCAAATACAGTAGTTATTGGTACAAAATTTGTACCAATTGTTAAAATGGTACAAACTTGTAGACACAATCATAGTTTTAACTTAACTCCGCTGCCAAATTTTAATTGTTTTATCCAAACTTCCACTGACTAACATTTCACCGGAATCAGTAAATGATAAAGCTGTCACTGTGTGAGTATGACCTGTAAATGTCCCTAATAATTCTCCAGATTGTAAATGCCACAATTTGATGGTTTTATCAGCACTACCACTAGCAATAATTTGTGCGTCTGGACTTAAAGCAACTGCATTAACACTATCTCGATGTCCTTTGAGAGTGTGAACTAATTCTCCAGTAGCTAAATTCCAAACTCGAATAGTTTGATCTTGACTACCACTGACTAAAAATTTAGCATCAGCACTAATAGCTAAGGAACTAACAATGTGAGAATGACCCATCAGGGTGTATATTGGTTGTGTATCTTGGGAATTTTTCTGATTTTGTGCTGAGGATGTTTCCCACACTTTGATTTTGCGATAGCTACCCGTAATTAAAATTCTGCCATCTTGACTTAACACCATGGAATGGGCTGCTGTATCATCTAAATATAGCGTATTTTCGACTTGGCGATCGCGCAAATTCCAAAATAAGATCTTGCGATCATGGCCACTTGTTGCTAACATTTTACCATCGGGTGTAAACGCCACGCAACGCACATCTCCACGATGTTTATGCAGGATATCAATGAGGTCTAACGCCCCAGTATGCCAAATTTTCACGGTGGAATCTGCACCTACAGTCGCTAATGTTTGTCCGTCGGTACTAAAAGCCAAAGCATTAACTTCATCTACTAAGTCAGAAACCACCCAAGGATATTCTGATAATGTCTCAATTAATTCACCTTTGGCTAAATCCCATAATTTTGTTTCTCCCCTGCTACCACTAGCTAAAATCGGGATGGTTTTGACGTTTTTACACCTGACTTCTTTAACTACCAAAGTTTTGATAGCATAAGCTAAACAGTTAATACCTCTAGTATGTCCTTTCAATGTTTGCCAGTATTCCCAATCACCAATAATTTTCTTTTTTGGATGATCTGATGGTAAGGTTTGAATTGTCTCCACTACGGTTTTCTCGTCAGTTATTGGTACATCATCTTGTTTTTCACCAAGAGATTGTAAATACCAATTTAATCCCCCTGCATACAACAAACTACTAGGATTTAAATAAGTCTTTGATTCTGGAAATTCTAGTTGATTTGTCGGTAAAAACCCAGTAATCACAGTTTGTTTTTTGTATCCTAATTGTGTATTTCCTGGATAAAACAAGCACAAAAAAATTAATACCTGGTGGTTATTAATATCTTCTTGACTAACAGACCAACGGATTTTATCTTTTTTGATACTGTTAAAACTTTCTCCATCTGCTACATGAATTTGAATACTCACCTTTGGGTTATGAGCCAATAAATAAGTAAATTTACTTTGATTATGTAAATTTCCCTCATCATCTAAAACCATATTTTCTAAAGTGTCTTGTGGCACTTTTTTCACCAATTTTCCTAACCGTGCTGTCATCATCCGATCTACAATTTGTTCACGAACCAGATAATCCTCAGCTTGACGTTGAAAATAGGTAGGAAAGGGAATTATCCAATCAGGGTATTCAGGGTATTCAGGTGGTATCGGTGGCGGATTTTTGGCGAGAATTTCGGCTTGCTGACGGGAACATTCGAGAATCTTTGTTAATGAATCCCCCGCAAATGCCATTACTTCACTGTGATAACCTTTAACTCGACTTTCTAAAAGAGAAAGATCCGCCGTTTTTGGTTTTTTCACACGGTTTAAGAAGTCAGTTTGTTGCGCTTTTAGTAAACTAATCCAATTCATCTGCATGATAGTGGCACGCCATTGCATACCCAAGATAACTTCTAATAATACAATTACTCAATTGATAACCTTTAGTTAAGTAAGAACTAAGAAATTATAACAGTCTAATAGGATACAAAAACTAGCCAAATTCAATGGTAAATATCAATCCATAAGGTAATTAAGCACTGGTTAAGATGTAGTGAGGGAGATTTTGATAATTTCCACGATTTCCATAAATTCTAACTAACCTAACTAATAATTTACTGTTTCTAGGGAAACAGTTCTCTTGCTTGTAGAAGTGTGCAACTTTAGAGAATACTCTTTTATTTTCAGACTTATACAACCGCTTTGTTGTCATTCTCAGCCAAAATACAGCAGTTTCCGAGTTTATTCGTGTTTAATTTCTTATCCCTGCAACTAACTGAGATTATAACCATAATAACCATTATAACTGCAACGAGAATGTATCATTACTTTGTTAAATCTCTCTTCTGCATATTTTCCAATACTTGATAAGTTTAAATTATTTATTTTTAGAATTTAATAATTTTTTTAAAAGTCGCTTACAAATTGAGAGGTGTTAAGACGGGGTTAATTGTGGTAGTATATTGATATTAATAATAATCGAGTGTGAGCAAAATTTTAATTTAGGGATACAGTCCCATTATAAAAATATCACTTCCAGAGAAAAAAGTCAATGGGCTTCAACCGAAAAAAAAGATTTTTTCAATTCATAAGTTTTATTTATTATTTAATATATTTTTTCTTATGTTTATTATATTTGAAAAATAGAACTTACTTAGGGAAGATTTGACTAATAACCGACGTATACTAGCGATAAAACCTATTTTTGAGTAGGAGTAATTGATGAATTACACCTACTTTTGTGCTGTTTGGCGTAATTACGGAAATTGTGGGTAATTTAAGGACTGGATTTTTGTAACTTTTGTTTCCTCCGGCGTTTTTCTGTCGTGGCTACACCATGTTGTACTGGATAACCAGCGATAGGAATTACTTGATATTTTCTGTCGGCTTCTAGATTTTTCAGTTCAGTATAGTCAACCCAGTGGATACAATCAACAGGGCAGGTATCTATTGCTTCTTGAATTATCTCTTCTGTGTCCGCATCTTGACGAATTACACGCGATCGCCCATAATCTTCTTCAATGAAGAAAGTATTACGGGCAACATGAGCGCAATGTTTACAGCCAATACAAGTAATTTCATCTACATAAACGCCTTTCTGCCGAACCACACCGCCTAATTCCGGTTCTAACCCAGAACGTTCAGGAATATCTTGCCAAAAACTCCCCAGTTCTGGTTCTAAGCCAGAACGGTGATCTTCTTGTTCTTCTCGTGACGGCAGGAACTCAAGCATTACGTACTCCAGCGTTGTACTACTAGACGGATAGAACCATCTTCATTTTGTTGTTGTTCAGCTACTTGGAAGCCTACTTTAGTAGTTTCTTTAACTACCGTTTGATAAGCATAACCTTGGGTAACTTGACGCAAAAACCCATCTACAGATAGATTTTGCTGCCAATATTGTAAATCTGCAACTAATTCGTATTCTTGACCATTCCATCTAAAACCGATATCATAACCATTTTCCTGCTCAATTGTTACTTCTGCGGACTGAGTTTGACCACGATAACCGCGCACTTCACTAGGTCCTGGTTTCCAGTCTATTCCCAAGGCGGAAAGGGCATCTTGCAAGGATTCGAGATTGCGGATTTGTGTCTTGATTTGGCTAAAGTGTGACATAGTGGTTTGTAATCAAAAAAAAATTAATTGGTTGGATAATTTACCATTGGCTGTGGACAGTTTGCGTATTCGTCACAGTATTTTCTGTGTTGTTGGTGGCAAAAAACTCAGAAGTTGGCTCATGACTCAACACTCTTCCTAGCTGGGCTTCTATAGCTGCTGTGACTTCAGCACAAGAGACACCGATAATACCGGTGACTTTTTCTTGGACTCGACCGTCTGGATAAATGATGAATTCTAATGTTTCCATATTCTGAAAGCCAACCTCGATACTACACTTGAATTTTTGGGGACTTATCCCGGTGTGGTTGATTAATCTCCCACAAAATATGATGATACTAAAAGCCGTCTTAGGGAAGACGGGGTTGATAACCCAAATCTTAAATCAAAATTTTTTATAGTCTCTCATATTTTAATATACACACTTGAGAATCTTTACGAAAATTATTATTTTTATGGATATGTAAAAATGTACAAAAAGGGAAAATTATCACTATTGATTATCACTATTGAATTTAATTTATGTATCCACCTCTTAGTTTACCTCCTAACAGTTACAATATTCCACCTTCTCGACGGGGAAAACATAAAATATTTATTGGTATGGCCCCTGGTGTGGGGAAAACATACAGAATGCTAGAGGAAGGACATCAACTTAAACAAGAGGGTATTGATGTTGTTATTGGCGTTTTAGAAACTCACGGACGCAAAGAAACGGCTATAAAAGCAGAAGGTCTGGAGGTAATTCCTAAAAAAGCGAATATTCACAAAAATATCAACCTTCTGGAAATGGACACAGAAGCAATTTTAACCCGTTCTCCCCAATTGGTTTTAGTTGATGAATTAGCGCATACAAATATACCAGGTTCACCTAGAGAAAAACGCTATCAAGATGTAGAATTGATTTTAGCTGCGGGTATAGATGTTTATTCTACTGTCAATATTCAACATTTGGAAAGTTTGAATGATTTGGTAGCTAGAATTACGGGGGTTGTAGTGCGAGAACGTATTCCCGATATTCTCTTAGATGAAGCTGATGCTGTTGTTGTGATTGATGTTACTCCAGAAACTCTAGAAGAGCGGCTGCGGGAAGGTAAAATTTATGCTGCTGATAAAATTCAGCAATCTTTAGAAAACTTTTTTCAGCGTCGTAACCTCATTGCTTTACGGGAATTAGCATTAAGAGAAGTTGCTGATACTGTTGAAGAAGAAGCAAATACCTCTATTTCTTCCCCACAAGTTCGCAATGTCCATGAACGAGTTTTAGTATGTGTATCTACTTATCCAAATTCGATTCAATTATTACGGCGTGGAGCGCGATTGGCAAATTATATGAACGCCAGATTTTATACCTTATTTATTGCAGATCCTGACCGTTTCCTCAGTAAAGAAGAAAGTTTACATATTGATACCTGTGAGAAAATGTGCCGAGAATTTGCTGGTGAATTTTTTCATGTTAAGAGCTACAATGTTCCTAAAGCGATCGCTGAAGTTGCTACAATTAATCATATCACCCAGATAGTTATTGGTGAAAGTCGGCAGCCACGATGGAAAAGATTTTTTAAACGCTCTTTTACGGAACGATTATTGGAGTTAATCGGGGACAAACATATAGATTTACACATTATTGCTACTGAGAAATAAATTTTAATTTTTGTGAATCTATCTAAAATAGGATGGAATTTTGCTATTTTCTGTATAGAGTGAATATTAGACCTGAAAAAAATCCTGTAGAGACTTTACTAAAATGATTTCTTTAAGAAGTTTATATAGAAAGTCTTTACAGTTCATAATTTCATAACGTCTTTAATAATTCAGTAACAATTTACAACACCTAAAAATCTATCCTCAGAAGTTTTTTAAATTCTTTGGGGATAAAATTAATGGTAAAAATTAAGGTGATTTTTACTAAAAATTAACCTAAAAAGCTGATTATAGTCATTATCATTGATGAGCAATTTAATATTGAGGTGAATATGTTTAAACGAATTTTGGCAGCGTTAGATCGTTCGGAAATAGGTATAGAAGTATTTAATCAAGCACTATGTTTAGCAAAGTTAACATCCGCTGATTTGATGCTTTTGCACGTGTTATCACATGAAGAAGATGGTAGTCCTGAATCCCTGATTTTCCCAAATATTGACTATTATCCTGGGTGGAATGAGGAAACTTTTAAATTATACCAAGAACACTGGGAAAAATTTAAAAATGAAGGTTTGCAGATGTTACAGTCATTTAGTAACCAAGCCAATACAGCAGGTGTTAATACGGAATTTACTCAAAATAGTGGTAATCCGGGAAGAATGATTTGTGAATTGGCTAAAACTTGGAATGCTGATCTAATTATTATGGGAAGACGGGGACGTTCTGGACTGGCGGAGTTTTTTCTCGGTAGTCAAAGTAACTATGTTTTACATCATGCCCCCTGTTCAGTGCAGATTGTACATTTGCCTGTAAGTGCTAAAATAGAAGAGGAAGAAGTAGTAAGTAATCAGTAATTACTCTTATTTGCTTTTCAAAAGGATGATGAAAATGGTAGAATTAAAGTTCCAAGCCTACGCATCTTTAAAACCAGGGGAAAAGCTACAACCCTGGGAATACGAACCAGCGCCTTTAGGTAACAATGATGTGGAAATCGCAGTTACCCATAATGGTCTGTGTCATACTGATATTCACATGAGAGATAATGACTGGAATGTGAGTAAATTTCCCCTGGTAGCAGGTCATGAAGTAGTAGGAAATGTTACTCAAATTGGTGCGGAGGTAAGTGGTATAAAAATTGGCGATCGCCTGGGTTTTGGTTGGATTAGTAATTCTTGTCGAGTCTGTGACGCTTGTTTGCGGGGAGAAGAAAACATTTGTCGTCAGGGTTATAAAGGATTAATTGTCGGAAATCATGGCGGTTTTGCCAATAAATTACGAGCTTGCGCCGATTTTGCCTATAAAATCCCAGATAATCTAGATTCCGCCAGTGCTGCTCCTTTATTATGTGCTGGAATTACGGTTTATACACCATTACGCACCTACATCAAATATCCGGGGGCTAAGGTGGGAGTGCTGGGAATTGGTGGGTTAGGACATCTAGCCATTAAATTTGCGGAGGCTATGGGGGCAGAAGTGACAGCTTTTTCTACATCATCTGATAAAGAAGCTGAAGCCAAAGAATTTGGGGCGCATTATTTCTATAATTGGAAAAATACTGAAATTAAAGCAGCGAGTGGGACTTTAGACTTACTTTTATGTACGGTTTCCTCGGAAATTGACTGGAACAAAGCCTTTGGTTTACTAGCAAATAACGGTGTTTTATGTTTGGTGGGGCTGCCGGTTTCTACCCTAAATATTCCGCTTTTACCCTTAGTATTTGGTCAAAAAGCGATCGCTGGAAGTGTGGTAGGTGGAAGGCGTTTTATGAAAGAAATGCTGGAATTTGCCGCCATTCACCAAATAAAACCAATGATTGAAACTATACCCATTTCCCAAATTAATGCAGCCATGGATAGGGTGGTAGCAAATAAAGCTCGCTATCGGATTGTTTTGGTATAATTTTGGCGTTGGTGAATGAAAGGATGAATTTTGTCTGATCAAGCTGTTAATTAGATATGAGAACTGCTGTTTCATCTCCTGTCGGGGATAAGCGTTTAAAGATATTAGATGCTACTATTAAGCGTCATCAATATCAACAAGATGCACTCATTGAAATTCTGCATCGTGCTTCTGAACTATTTGGTTATTTGGAAACGGATCTATTGCTTTATATTTCCCATAGCCTGAAATTACCACCCAGTCAGGTTTATGGAGTAGCTACTTTCTATCATTTGTTTTCCCTGGCACCAAAAGGAGTTCATAACTGTGTGGTTTGCACGGGTACAGCTTGTTATGTTAAAAACTCTCAAAAGATTTTAACACAAGTGGAACAACTGACGCAAATTCACCCGGGAGAAACTACCATAGATGGTCAAATTTCCTTAATGACAGCTAGGTGTTTAGGGGCTTGTGGAGTTGCACCAGCGGTAGTCCTGGATGGTGTGGTTTTAGG
Organism: Anabaena sp. FACHB-1391; assembly: GCF_014696755.1. Lineage (NCBI taxonomy): Bacteria > Bacillati > Cyanobacteriota > Cyanophyceae > Nostocales > Nostocaceae > Anabaena > Anabaena sp. FACHB-1391. Next base: position 42,133 of record NZ_JACJQS010000021.1, read on the forward strand.
TAATCAAACCCCAGAGTCAGTGTGCGAAAAAGTGGGAGCATGGTGGCACAATGGAACTAAATGAATTATTAGAAATTGCCGAAAAAGAACTTTCTGAGCGAAAATCTCTAGAAATTCGCTGTTGTACTGCTGCGGCTTGTCTGTCTTCTGATTCCCAAGCTGTTAAAGACAATTTAGAAGCAGTTATCAAAGCCGAGAATTTACAGGATACTGTGCAAGTTACGGGTGTGGGTTGTATGCGTCTTTGTTGTCAAGGACCCTTGGTACAGGTGGAAAATTGGGCAAATCCTGTAGAATCAAAGTTGTATGAAAAAGTCACCCCGGTAAATGCTCTAGAAATTATTCGCGGGTTGAATGGAGAAGTGACAAATTTACAAACAGGTGATTTAAACCAGCCGTTTTTTAGTCGCCAATTGCCCATAGTCCTAGAAAATAGTGGTAAAATTGACCCCGAACGGATTCAAGCTTACATTGGGGCTAAGGGTTATCAAGCCCTTTACCAAGTGCTGCGGGAAATGAAGCCCACGGAGGTGGTAGAAACTATCACCAAAAGCGGTTTACGGGGGCGAGGGGGCGCTGGTTATCCCACTGGTTTAAAATGGGGGACCGTGGCCAAATCCCATACTGAGAAAAAGTTTGTTATTTGTAATGCTGATGAGGGTGATCCCGGTGCATTTATGGATAGGAGTGTATTGGAAAGTGATCCCCATCGAGTTTTGGAAGGAATGGCGATCGCTGCCTACGCCATTGGGGCAAATCAAGGCTATATTTATGTTAGAGCCGAATATCCTCTGGCTATTAAACGGCTAGAAATTGCCATTCGTCAAGCCCAACACTTGGGATTTTTAGGTTCACAGATCTTTGATTCTCCCTTCGATTTTAAAGTGGAAATCCGCATTGGGGCTGGGGCTTATGTCTGCGGTGAGGAAACGGCTTTAATGGCTTCTATTGAGGGTAAACGTGGTGTCCCTCATCCCCGTCCTCCTTACCCTGCTGAGTCCGGTTTATGGGGCTATCCCACTTTAATTAATAATGTGGAAACCTTTGCCAATATCGCGCCCATTATCCGCAAAGGTGCAGAGTGGTTTGCTAGTATTGGTATTAATAAAAGCAAGGGTACTAAGGTATTTGCCTTAGCCGGCAAAATCCGTAACACGGGTTTAATAGAAGTACCAATGGGGACATCTTTACAGGAAATTGTTGAAGACATGGGAGGAGGTGTTCCTGATCATGGTATTGCTAAAGCTGTACAAACTGGTGGTCCTTCAGGGGGATGTATTCCGGCTTCTGCTTTTGCTACACCTGTAGATTATGAATCCTTAACGGCCTTGGGTTCAATCATGGGTTCTGGGGGGATGATTGTTATGGATCAAACCACCAATATGGTAGATGTCGCTCGCTTTTTTATGGAATTTTGCATGGATGAATCCTGTGGTAAGTGTATTCCTTGTCGCGTTGGTACTGTGCAATTATACGGTTTATTAACGAAGATTACCAAGGGAGAAGGTTCACTGGCTGATTTAGATTTACTCGAAGAACTTAGCGATATGGTAAAAAATACTAGTTTATGTGGTTTAGGACAGTCTGCACCAAATCCAGTTTTTAGCACTTTGCGTTATTTTCGTCATGAGTATTTGCAATTAGTTATTGGTCATTAATTAATTATTACCCATTACCCATTACCCATTACTGATAAATAAATCATTATGGCTGTAAAAACTTTAACAATAGATGGCGAATTAGTTAGCGCTCGTGAAGATGAAACCTTATTGACAGCAGCACAGGAAGCAGGTATTCATATTCCTACATTATGTCATTTAGCAGGTGTGGGAGATGTGGGTGCTTGTCGTTTATGTTTAGTGGAAATTGTAGGAAGTAATAAATTACAACCTGCTTGTATGACGAAAGTAATAGAGGGAATGGAGGTAACTACAAATAGCGATCGCTTGCAGAAATATCGGCGTATAATTGTAGAAATGTTATTTGCGGAAGGTAATCATACCTGCTCAGTTTGTGTTGCTAATGGCAATTGTGAATTACAAGATCTAGCTATAGAAATGGGTATGGATCATCTGCGGTTAGAATATCAATTTCCTCAGCGAACTGTTGATACCTCCCATGATCTTTTTGGCATTGATCATAATCGTTGTGTGCTTTGTACTCGCTGTGTGCGAGTATGTGATGAAATTGAAGGCGCTCATACTTGGGATATGGCGGGAAGAGGATCAAAATCTCATGTTATTACTGATTTAAACCAACCCTGGGGAACTTCTCAAACTTGTACTTCTTGTGGTAAATGTGTTAATGCCTGTCCCACAGGAGCTTTATTTGATAAAGGTTCAAGTGTTAGTGAAATGAAACATGATCGGGGTAAAATCGAATTTCTAGTTACTGCACGAACTAAAAAACAATGGAATTTTTAGGAATTACTCATTGGTTATCAGTCATTAGCAATAAAATCTCATGTTACAGCATATTAAATCTCAAAAAACATTGACGCGAATTATATTAGTAGGGATATTGACAACATTTATATTTATGAATTTAGGAAATCTCAGATACCAGACAGCAAATGCAGCCATTACTCAATTAGGAAAACCACCAGGAGAAGTTATTTATCGTTCCCAAGTGAAATTAGATGATCAATCAGGAAAAGTTTGGCAAGTTGTATTATTTAAACAAGTCTATTCAGAGCAACCATCTAATATCAATCTTCGCTTAGTTGGCTTTCCAAATTCTGCGGAATTAATTCACCCCCAACCGTTAAGAATTACTACGAATACAGGTAAAGTTTGGAATGCTAATGATGTGTTTTTAGATACAGCCCCAGCCCCCACAATTGGTCAATATGATTTCACAGAAATTTTACCCCAATTACCTCCAGAATCTCTAACTTTGGGCATACCTGTACCCGGTAATAAATTCATTAATATTCTAGTTCCTATTCATGTTGTCAAAGAATGGCAATCATTACAATCATTAATTGCCAATGAAAGTTAAAAAGGTAAAAAAATGAGTAAAATAAAATTAGCAACAGTGTGGTTAGGTGGGTGTTCCGGTTGTCATATGTCCTTCCTAGATTTAGATGAATGGTTAATAGACTTAGCCGCACAAGTAGATATAGTTTATAGTCCCATTGCTGATATTAAAGAGTATCCAGAAAATGTAGATTTAGTATTAGTTGAAGGAGCTATAGCTAATGAAGAACATTTAGAATTAATTTACAAAATTAGACAACGGACTAAAACCATAGTTTCCTTTGGTGATTGTGCTGTTACTGGCAATGTTACCGCTTTACGCAATCTTGCCGGTGGTGCAGAACCCGCATTACAATTAGCTTATATTCAAGCGGCTAATATTCATCAACAAATCCCTAATTCTCCCGGAATTGTTCCCCCCTTATTAAATAAAGTTGTCCCCGTACATAAAGTAGTAACAGTTGATATTTATTTACCCGGTTGTCCACCTTCAGCAGATCGTATTCGCGCCGCAATTACACCTTTATTAAAAGGAGAAAAGCCGGAAATTATCGGCCGAGAAATGATTAAATTTGGTTAATTTAATTTTGGATTTGGATTTTTAATTTTGAATTATTTTTTTTGAATTATTTTGGAGGTAAATTATGTTAACAGCAGCCGATGTTATGACTAAAGATGTAGCAATGATTCGCAGTTCAGCAACAGCAAAAGAAGCAGTTGATTTAATGCGTTCTAGAGATTGGAGAGCATTAATTGTAGATCGTCGTCATGAACAAGATGCCTATGGCATTATCACAGAAAGTGACATTGTTTATAAGGTGATTTCCTATAGCAAAGACCCGAATAAAGTCCGCGTTTATGAAATTATGACTAAACCTTGTATTGTTGTCAATCCAGAATTAGGTTTAGAATATGTAGCCAGATTATTTGCTAACCATCATCTGCGACGTGCGCCTGTAATTAGTGGTAAACTATTAGGAATTATTTCCCTAACTGACATTTTAGCCCGGAGTAGTTGTTTAGAACAACCGCGCTCATTTTTGTTAGAACAAGAATTACAAGATGAAATTAAAAAAGCTCGCATTGTTTGTGCAGAAAAAGGTGTTAATTCCACAGAATGTGCAGCCGCTTGGGATGTGGTAGAAGAAATACAAGCCGAAATTGCTCACCAACGGGCCGAAAAACCCCTAAAAACTGCCTTTGAAGATTATTGTGATGAATATCCAGAATTAGAGTCCTGGCGATTCTAAATTGCGGCTAAACAAAGTCTGTCTGCGCGGACCCAATTCCCTATTCCCTGTGATCACCAATAACTAAATTATGATTATGAAAAAATATGAAAAAAATCATTATTGACCCCGTAACTCGCATTGAAGGCCATGCCAAAATTAGTATCTATCTAGATGATGAAGGTCAGGTAAATGATGCTCGATTTCATGTCACTGAATTTCGCGGTTTTGAAAAGTTTTGTGTTGGTCGTCCTTTCCCAGAAATGCCAGGAATTACTGCGAGAATTTGCGGTATTTGTCCGGTAAGTCACTTGTTAGCTTCAGCTAAAACAGGAGATGGCATCTTAGCGGTAAAAATCCCTAAAACAGCCTCTCAATTACGTCGTTTGATAAATTTAGGTCAAATTGTCCAATCCCATGCCCTCAGCTTCTTTCACCTCAGCGCTCCCGACTTATTATTAGGCATGGATAGCGCACCAGAAAAACGGAATATTTTTGGTTTAATTGCTGCTGAACCAGAATTAGCTAGAGGTGGTATTCGTTTACGGCAATTTGGACAGGAAATCATTGAATTATTAGGAGGGAAAAAAATCCATCCTTCTTGGGCTGTTCCTGGTGGGGTAAGTCACCCTTTAACCCAAGAAAATCGCGCCCATATTCAACAACGGATTCCTGAAGCAAAATCTACGGTCATTAATGCTATTGAGTTGTTTAAACAGTTGTTGAAAATTTATCAAAAAGAAGTTAAAACTTTTGGTAATTTTCCGAGTTTATTTATGGGTTTAGTCAGTGCTGACGGTTTATGGGAAACTTATGATGGATATATCCGATTTGTTGATAGTGCCGGAAATATTGTTGCTGATAAACTTGACCCCAATAACTATCATGAATTTATTGCTGAAGCGGTGCAAGCAGACTCTTATTTAAAATCACCTTATTATCTTCCTTTGGGTTATCCCGATAGCAGTGATCATTGTCGTTTAGATAGTGGAATGTACCGTGTTGGACCCCTGGCCAGATTGAATATTTGTAGTCATATTGGTACATCTTTAGCCGACGCGGAATTAAAAGAATTTCGTAGTTATGAAAATGGCACTGTTAAATCATCATTTTTCTATCATTATGCCCGGTTAATTGAAATTTTAGCAGCCATCGAACACATAGAAATTATCTTAGATGATCCTGATATTTTATCAACTCGTCTCCGGGCAGAAGCTGGGATTAATTGCTTGGAATCTGTGGGTGTAAGTGAAGCACCAAGGGGGACATTATTCCATCATTATCAAGTTGATGAAAACGGTTTAATGTTAAAAGTAAATTTGATTATTGCTACTGGTCAAAATAACTTAGCAATGAATCGCACAGTTGCCCAAATTGCCCGCCATTTTATCCAAGGTGATAACATAAAAGAAGGAATGTTAAACCGTGTCGAAGCCGGAATTAGGGCTTTTGATCCTTGTTTGAGTTGTTCTACTCACGCTATGGGACAAATGCCTTTATTAATAGAAGTAGTAAATAAAAATGGTACTGTAGTTAATCAAATTTGCCGTAATTAAGTTAACTATTTAGATCACCGACTTCTTGAAACTTGTATTTATATGATATAATTTAAGCTAAACTCATATTACCCAAATTTTATGACTCTTGCTACTGCTAAACGCTTTACTATAACTGAATATCACCGTCTAGCAGACCTTGACTTCTTCACAGAAGATGACAGAGTTGAACTAATTAAAGGTGAAATTATCAAAATGGCTGCAAAAGGTAAAGCACATTCTGTTTGTAATACTCGTTTATATAGAGAGTTATTCAAGTTACTGGAAGAAAAGGCTACTATCCGCGGACAAGAACCTATTATTATTAATGATAGCGAACCAGAACCAGATTTAGTAATTGTTAAAAATACACCTGATGATTATTTTTTAAATCATCCTACACCATCTGATATTTTCCTAGTTATTGAAGTAGCTGATTCATCTTTAAAATATGACCAAGAAGTAAAGTTACCTTTATATGCAGAAGCCGGTATTTCAGATTATTGGATCTTTAACTTAATCGCCTATCATTTAGAATGCTATTGTCAACCATATCAAGATTTACAAGGTAAATTCGGCTATCGTCACAAATCAATTATCCTCCCTAATGAGTCTGTCAAATTGCCATCTTTCCCGGAATTAATTTTAGATTTAACTAAAGTATTTCCAGTCAAAAATTGAGTTATAAAATTAAAATTTGCAAAAATTGAGAAAATATGCTATTTTAGTTTTGAATTAGTATACTGGCCTATTTTTGACAATTTATATTAATGTTATATTAATGCAAGTATAAATAATCAGCGGCTAATATAGCCGCATCAATATTTATACTGATGTTTGACTCATGGTTAAACCTGCTGTAATAGGGTCAAAATCTGGAGGAAAATGGGTGTTATGGTTATAATCTGCTTTTTCTAAATGCGTCCCCTGTAAATTAGCTGTACGCAAGTTGGCAGAAATCAACATCGCTCCTCGCAAATCTGTATTTTGTAAATTAGCTTGACTCAAATCGCTAAAACTCAAATCACATCCCCGCAAATTAGCGTCGCTGAGGTTAGCTTTGCTCAAATCAGCATAGCTGAAATTAGAGCCTTTTAAGTCCAAACCCTGGAAATTAGCGTCGCTTAATTCTGTTCTCTCAAAGTCTCTTTTTCCCGCTGTATATTCTTCTACAATCTTAGCAGCAGTGCTATTAATTGACTTTTGAAAATTTACTTCAGGCATAAAACAGCCTCGCAATTTATTTAAAATTTTTACAGGTTTTATAACCATACCTGAGGGTATTATATAACTGATGATCTGAAAAATAAATACCCTATTTACATAAATTTATAAAAGAAATAAGAGAAATGAGCGTAACTACAATTATAATTGGTTATGGCAATGAATTACGCAGTGATGATGCCATTGGTCAAAAAGTCGCCAATATTATCAATTCTTGGCATTTATCTGATGTTGAATCTCTTGCAGTTCACCAACTTACCCCAGAATTAGCAGCAAATTTAGCAAATGTCAATTTAGCAATTTTTGTAGATGCTATGATGAGTTCAGAATCGGAAAATGTGGAAGTGGAGTCTATATTGCCCACTGAATCTAATATGATGTTAGGACATATTGGTGATCCGCGATCGCTTTTATCTCTGACTAAATACCTCTATGGTTATTGTCCAACTGCTTGGTTAGTCACAGTACCAGGGGTTAATTTTGAATTAGGAGATTGTCTTTCCCCCATAGCAGAAATAGGAATTAATATAGCTTTAAATAAAATAATTAATATTATTGGTAGAGGATAAAATCTTACTTGAGACTGGGAAACGATATAATATAAAAATTAACTACAAATCACTCGGAGTTATAAATGGAAACATTTACTAAAAAAACTAGCGATAAAGCTCATGATATCTTGCAAGTGAGCAGAATTAACCCCTTAGATGCTATATTCCAACCGCAAACTGTAGCCGTAATTGGCGCTACCGAAAAACCTGGAAGTGTGGGAAGAACCTTACTTTGGAACTTAATTACTAATCCCTTTGGAGGGACTGTTTTCCCTATTAATCTTTACCGTCATAGTGTATTAGGAATTAAAGCCTATTCTACTATATTTGATGTTCCTGAAAAAATTGATTTAGCTGTTATTGTTACCCCTGCACCAACCGTACCCAAAATTATATCTGATTGTGTTGAGGCGGGAATTAAAGGTGCAATTATTATTTCTGCTGGCTTTAAGGAAGCAGGGGAAAAAGGTCTAGTATTAGAACAGGAAATACTGCAACAAGCACAAGGGGGAAAAATTAGAATTATTGGTCCTAATTGTTTAGGAGTAATGAATCCAAACACTGGGTTAAATGCTACTTTTGCCAGTAAAATGGCGCGTCCGGGAAATGTCGGTTTCATTAGCCAAAGCGGGGCTTTATGTACATCAATTCTGGACTGGAGTTTAAAAGAAAATGTGGGTTTTAGTGCCTTTATTTCTATCGGTTCAATGTTAGATATTGGTTGGGGTGATTTAATTTATTATCTGGGTGATGATCCTCAGACAAAAAGTATTGTAATTTATATGGAATCTATTGGAAATGCGCGTTCTTTTCTGTCAGCAGCGCGAGAAGTGGCTTTAACAAAACCGATAATTGTGATTAAAGCCGGTCGTACCGCAGCCGCAGCTAAAGCCGCAGCTTCTCACACGGGTGCATTAACAGGAAGTGATGCTGTTTTAGATGCAGCTTTTCGTCGTTGTGGGGTATTACGAGTCAATAGTATTTCCGATTTATTTGATATGTCGGAAGTATTAGCAAAACAACCCCGTCCCCAGGGTTCACGGTTGACGATTTTAACTAATGCTGGTGGTCCAGGAGTATTAGCAACAGATACTTTAATCGAAAACGGTGGAGAATTAGCAACTATTTCCCCCGAAACAATGACCTCTTTAAATGAAATTTTACCACCACAATGGAGTCATAATAATCCTATTGATATTTTAGGAGATGCAGACCCTCAACGTTATCAAAAAGCTTTAGAAATTGTCACTAAAGATCCCAATAGTGACGGTTTATTAGTAATTTTAACACCCCAATCTATGACAGATCCTACCCAAATTGCAGTACAATTAAAAGCCTACGCGCAACTGTCTAATAAGCCGATTTTAGCTAGTTGGATGGGTGGTAATGATGTGGCTGCGGGAGAACAAATTCTGAATAGTCAAGGTATTCCCACTTATGCTTACCCTGACGCAGCCGCGCGGGTATTTAGTTATATGTGGAAGTCGAGTTATAACCTGCGCGGTATTTATGAAACTCCGGTTTTACCAACATTAATTTGTGATGTTAATACTCGCAATTGTGCTAATATTACAAATATTATGCAAGCTGCAAGAACAGCAAAAAGAACAATTCTCACGGAATTTGAATCTAAAGAAATTTTAGCCGCTTATGGTATTCCTGTAGTTGTTGGTTGCATTGCTAAAAGTGCAGACCAAGCCATCAAATGTGCAGAAAATATTGGTTATCCGGTGGTTTTAAAGCTATATTCTCAAACAATTACCCATAAAACTGATGTGGGAGGTGTGCAGTTAAATTTACAAAATGGGGAAGCTGTAAAACTTGCTTATGAGCATATTGAAACATCAGTAAAAGAGAAAGGAAAAGCAGAAGATTTTCTTGGTGTTACTGTACAACCAATGGTAAAAACCGACGGTTATGAATTGATTATTGGTAGTAGTTTAGATCCCCAATTTGGACCAGTATTATTATTTGGTACTGGAGGACAATTAGTAGAAATATTTCAGGACAGTTCCCTGGCACTTCCTCCTCTTAATACCACCCTAGCACGACGGATGATGGAACAAACAAAAATTTATCAAGCATTGTCAGGAGTCAGAGGACGCAAAAGTATTAATATTTCTGCCCTTGAACAATTAATGGTAGAATTTAGTCAATTAGTTATAGAACAACCTGATATTAAAGAAATTGATATTAATCCATTATTAGCTTTTCCTCCAACTCCAGAAAATCCTAGAGGATTAATTGCATTAGATGCGAGAATAGTTTTACATTCTCCTGATCTGACAGAAAATCAATTACCAAAATTAGCAATTCGTCCCTATCCTAGTCAATATATTAGTAATTGGCAATTGAAAAATGGTATACCAGTTATTATTCGTCCTATTCGTCCTGAAGACGAACCGTTAATGGTAGAATTTCACAAAACTCTATCAGCAGAAAGTGTCTATTTCCGCTATTTCCACTTAATTAAATTGAGTCAACGCATTACCCATGAAAGACTAACCAGGATGTGTTTTATTGACTATGATCGAGAAATGGCCTTAGTTGCAGAATACCAAAATCCTGAAACAAAAAACAGGGAAATATTAGCAGTAGGAAGATTAAGTAAATCACATGAAAATAAAAGCGCGGAATTTGCTATACTGGTGAGTGATAAGTTTCAATATCAAGGTTTGGGTACGGAATTACTCAGGAAATTACTAGAAGTTGGTAAAAATGAGAAAATCTGCTGTATCTATGCTGACATCTTAGCTGATAATTCAGTGATGCAGCAAGTATGTAAAAAACTCAGTTTTCAGATTTCACATACTGATGATCAAACTGTTTTGAAATCAGAAATTAAACTCACATAAAATCTCAGATACAAGGTACAGTACATTTAACTGGAGTGAGGTACAATTTATGCGGGCAAGATGCCCGCACCACAAGATTTTAATATGTTTATGACTGTACTTCAGAATATCGGGAACTACTGTAAAAAATAAGACTAAGAATTAAACCAGGGAATAAATTCCCTATTTCATAGCGAAATTTCATAGCGAAAGTGGGTTGTTATTTCCTGGGGTATTAATGTATTTGCGAACTGCTGAAGGTACAGATGCTTTAGCGTGCATAAATAAGGAAGGTAAAAGCGTTACTCAATCGCAAATGAGAATATTAAGAGTTGCTAGATGTAACCGGGATACACCCCCCTTAAAAAGACATCCCCAACACCATGAAATTGTCTCTCAAGGGGCTGATTTAATCTTAGAACAGCAAAACTCAACGGGAGGACAATTGGGAAGTCCTAAAAGTGCAAGATATCGCACCTATTATAAATTAGATGCTTATATTAAAAGAACGGAAACACCGTTATTTCCATCAGGAGAAGATTGGCAAAATTTGAAAAAAGCTGTTGAGGAAATCTATCTTTATCCTTTAAAAGAAACCACAGTGATTAAAATTAATCGTCAGTTGAAAAGTGGAATTACAGATGAACAATTAGCGACAATGATTGTCTCTTTACGTGATAATAATTCTTTGTGTATTATTCATCCTGAAGATGTACAGCAGGAAGCGCGGATTATTTGTTCATTAGGGTTATTTTCAGTACCTTAATCTTGTCCCCAGTTTCCGACTCAGAGTGGTATTTAGAGGCTGTAATTCGCCTACAGAGTGTAGAAATCAGGAATTTAACTGGTTAATAACCGCAATATCGAATAGCTGTAACCAATTTTCAGAATTTTGTCCATAATCACCATAATTCCGATAGAGTTGTGATATTTTACTTATTATAGGTGTGATACCATCACATCTGACACTTAAATAACAATGAATTGCGGTTAAACCCCTATAAATCTATCAATGTACAGTAGTAATCTGAGTAGTCATCTGAATACAGATTGGAATAGCCAAAACTATGCTCTTCTGGAGCTTTCTGCAAAAGTAGAATACGCACTCCTAGCACTGTTAGAACTAGCCAAGCATCATGATAAAAAAGTTCCTCTGACCATAAACGAGATAGCAGCCAAACAACCCATACCAGAACGCTATCTGGAACAAATTCTCGCTCAATTGCGACGTGCGGGTATCGTACAGAGTCAACGCGGCTCTAAAGGGGGTTTTGTGTTAATGAATGACCCGTGGCAAATTACTGTACTGGAAATTGTCACTTTGGTGGAGGGGGAACGAAAGGAAAAAGAAAGCACTGAGAGATACACCCTAGAGAAAGCTTTGATTTTAGAAATCTGGGCAAAAGCTAATACTGCCTCAATAGAGGTTTTACGTGGCTATACACTCCAGGATTTGTACCAGGAAACAGAGACTCGCAGCCAAAATAGTCCCATGTATTACATTTAGCAAGAGGTGATAAAAATCAATGGTTAACTAAATTTTGAAACTTTCATCATTACTAATATTAACAATTACTCCGTCATCTTCTGCATTTTGATTGCCATCATTTTTTTAGCAAAGCTAACAAACAAATAAGTGAGTTGGCGTGAAAAATTGTCTTTATAGCACGGTTGCTTGAGTAAAGAGGTTTTCAGCGATTTTACATCTGTTTACAGAGGTTGGTTTTTTCATGCCAACTTACTGTTACAGCAAGTTCAGATTGAGTGAGGTATACTTTATGCGGGCAAGATGCCCGCACCACAAGAGTTTTATCATTGGTAAGGTGCGTCAGATATCAAGAATCTGTTTATTTGCAGGATTTATGCAGTAGCAAAGCACCCTACAACTTGTACTTTAAAGACAAATTAAAATGTAGAGAGACGAGGAGTAATTATGTTTGTGCAACTAATTTCCAACTTACCATCATTAAAATTCCATAAATAGTAAATCTTAGTGGACTCAGAGGGATAATCTCACAAAGTTTCGCACCGATAATCACTCCGGGAACAGAACCTATCCAAATTGGGATTACTAAATTTAAATCAACAGTTCCCAATGTCAGATGTCCCAAAGATGTAAATATTAATAAAATTGCTGCTTGAGTAATATCTGTACCCACTAATTTACGGGCTTCTAACCGGAAAAATGTCATCAAAACCAGCGCAAAAATAGAACCTGATGAAACGCTGGTCATACCCACACAGAAACCTAAAATTCCACCAATAATTACGGTAATCAAACGTCCTTTATTGGTGTTTACATTTAATTGTGGCAGTTCGGGTAAATTGATTTTGGGAAAAAAAGTCACTAAAAACATTTGTATTAATGCTGTCAATGTGACTATAACAATCATTACTCCTAATAACCGTAGCAACAGGCTATCTATGTGATGTTCTCCAGTCTTTCTCAGTTGGTATAAAACTGCTACACCCAGCAATGAACCAGAAACGCTACCCATTGCCAGCCATTTAACTAAATCTACATCAATGGTTTTTTGTTGCCAGTGTTTCCAACTCCCTACTACTTTCATTAATGTAGCAGCTACAACATCAGAACTGATAGCAATAGAAGGCGGTACGTGAAAGAAAAAAATCAACATAGGAGTGATCAAAGACGCTCCACCTATTCCTGTTATACCAACAATCATGCCAATAAAAAAGCTAAAAATGGGTAATAATAAGTAGTCCATATTCCTATTTAATAGTGTGTTTTAGTTGTGACGTGAAAATATTCAAGGATCACTTTTTCTATTTGGTGAACATCCATGGTGTGATTTTTCAAATTTGCATAAAATACTAAAACCAGATTGATTTACCGTAGTTTAACATTAAACTTATCAAAAGTCTAGTGTCAGTCTCTATAAATTAATCCATATTTTTATGATGATATTGCATAGTAGAGATGATCATAGAAACTACAGTTATGTGGGATTGTATTCTTCATAAAACTAAATAAATAGTCAATTGAAAAAATATGATATTCTCAATTTTGTAGCCTAATAAAAAGACGAAATTTATAGCTGTCTTATGGGTATACCAGTCTTGAGAAAATAGATTGAAAAAAGAGGGCCTAAAATTGAGCATACTAGCATTTTCTTTACTAGTTTGGCTGGGTTCATTTAGCGCCGGCCTAGTAGGTGCATTAACGGGTTTAGGTGGTGGAGTTGTCATAGTTCCATTATTAACTTCCGTCTTTGGTGTTGATATTCGCTATGCGGTTGGTGCATCATTAGTGTCAGTAATTGCCACATCCTTAGGTTCAGCTTCTACATACATTAAAAAAGGCTACGCCAATTTACGCTTAGGAATGTTCCTGGAAGTAGCCACCACTATTGGCGCACTTATTGGTGCTTTACTGACAGTCCACGTACCAGTAAAAATACTATGCTTAATTTTAGCAATTGTGCTAATTTATTCAGCATATCTGTCTCAACGACCCAGACCAGAACAAACAGAAATTATTGCACCAGATCCTTTAGCAGAATATCTGCAACTTAATGGTACTTACCCCAGTCATGACCGTGTAATACCCTATCAGGTCTATGCTTTACCTGCTGGGTTCAGTATTATGTTAGTAGCAGGAATGCTTTCCGGTTTATTGGGAATTGGTTCGGGAGCATTCAAAGTATTGGCTATGGACCAAGCCATGGGTCTACCTTTTAAAGTTTCCACCACCACAAGCAATTTTATGATTGGTGTCACAGCTGCAGCTTCTTCTGGTGTTTATTTAACCCATGGATATATAGATCCGGGTTTATCCATGCCAGTCATGTTAGGAGTATTACCAGGTGCTTTTTTGGGTGCGAGAATCTTAATGGGTGCTAAAACCCAGATTTTGAGAATTATTTTCAGCTTTGTGTTGGTATTAATGGCATTAAAAATGGTCTACAACAGTCTCATAGGGAGTGTGTGATTATGTATAAATTAAATTCTGGTTTTCGGTGGACTTCCTCAGCACAAATGGAAACAGAATTTGGAAACCTCGCTTTTAAACCGGAGGAAGAAGATTCTGATCTTCAACATTTAAAAGAACAATACCTCACTCACACAGTACAAAATTATCATGATCAAATTGTTAGCAATCAAAAACTGACAAAATCAACAACTGAACAAAAGTTAGAATACTTACTCAGCAAATTACTCATGTACGGAGTTTTAATTGCTAGTTATGTAGTATTATTTGGGGGTATTTTATACTTAATTAATCATGGCTCGGATATTGCTGAATATCAAGTATTTATAGGTACAGAATCTCAATTTCACTCACCAACAGGTGTAGTCAATGCCGCTTTTACGGGTAGTTCTCAGGGAATCATTCAACTAGGACTGTTAATACTAATTGCTGTCCCTATCTTGCGTGTAATTATCTCTTTATTAACGTTTCTGTTAGAGGGAGAATTTATTTATGTAATTATTACCTCATTAGTGCTTGCTAGTCTAACTTACAGCATAGTCGGGGCGTATTACTAATATAACTGGCCTTGAACACATCAAAATATCATACAACTAATTTTAGGAGTTTGAAGTACCAGGGTGTAGAATATGAATTGAGGACAAATCTAGCCTTGGTTTGTACCAAAATCAGCAGTTTGATTGTTCAGATGTGTATTTTTGTGTTGATATTTATCCTATCCCCCTGGATAGGATATCATGCTACGAAGTGAGAGAAATAATCTAGGGACTTTCTAGGGTTCTCTCCTTGTTTTGGTTATCTTGAGGAACTCATTGTGGTTGCAACCCCGGAAAAACTGCACGCTACCCATAGCCACGAGCATCTACCCACTAAAGACCGTGTAGCCGTGTTACTCATGGGCTATGGCGAAGTTGAGAGCTACGAAGATTTTGCTAATTATAACGAACAAGCTTTAAATTTACTGACTGCTAAATTCGCTCCTGTTCCTACTTGGATTTATCCCCCTTTAGCCAAGCTTTTGGCATTATTTGATCGTCATGAATGGGGACACACACACCACGATTTTATCTCGCCACACAATGCCATCTTTGAAAGACAAAGAGCAGGTATTGAACACGAATTACAACATAAATGGGGTAATGGTGTTCAAGTTTTCAAAGCCTTTAACTTTTGCGCTCCTTTTTTACCAAATCAAGTTTTAGCCGAAATTAAAAATCAAGGTTTTAGCAAACTGCTGATTTATCCATTATTGGTGGTTGATTCCATTTTTACCAGCGGTATTGCCATTGAACAAGTGAATAATGCCCTGGTAGAATTAGCTGATGGTGATGAACATTGGATCAAAGCTCAAAGATATATTCCTTCCTTCTATAATGAGCCAAAATATATTGATTTAATGGCGCATTTGGTAGAAGAAAAAATTCATACTGATTTGGCTACAGGTTATTTACCTTCGCAAATTGGTATTATCCTGATGAATCATGGTTGTCCCCACAAAGCCAAAGGCTTTACGTCGGGAATTGATGAAAGTCAAGCCATGTACGAGTTAGTTAGAAACAAGTTAATTAACAATTATCCGTTAATTTCTGTAGGCTGGTTGAATCATGATACTCCATTAATTGAATGGACACAACCAAATGCTACCCAAGCTGCTCAAAATTTGATTCAATTGGGTGCAAAGGTAATTCTATTTATGCCTATTGGTTTTGCAACGGAAAATCATGAAACTTTGTTAGATGTTCACCACATTATTCATGATTTGGAAAAACAACATCCAGATGTAGATTATTTACAAATGGCTTGTGTGAATGATCATCCCCAATTTTTAGCTATGGCTGCTGAATGGGCAAATGTACATATTGCCGAGTTAATGGCAACAGAAGGAATGGCTGTTAATTCACATTCAGCTATTACTCATCATCACCATCATCATTAGCAATTAGGGCGGTGAGAAATCGCATCTACACAAACAAAACCCACTTAGGTGGGTTGAAAATATTGAATTTTTTATTAGTCCACACAGGTGGACTTTTTTTCTACCTCTTCTCGTTGCGTAAGTTCTGTTATTGCATCATTATGTATGGTTAATACCACACCGCGCTATTTTCAAGTTAAACAAGTTAAACTTGTAGCAACACAATTTATAGCTAAGGCTGCATTCAATGTTTGTTAATGCGATCGCTTATTTCTCACAAGAGAGATTGAATATATTTATCTTCAAAATTTACCTATCTTAATTGATTCTTTGACTGCTCAATTTTATGCTAGGCTGTTAATTACCACTAGATTAACTTATCAATATTATTGATTTATCTCTATAGTTACTAAAAATCATTCCCATCAGCCAAAAAGTCATGAAAAGTTAAATGATCCATAAGTATAGCTAAAATCGTCAGTAAAGTGAATAACATAGATCAAATATTTTTCGATGTAGGTCTTAAATGGAATCACTAGAAAAACAAATTCTCACCTTAACCCAGAAAGTTAATGCCATCTATGAAATAATTGCCAGGCTGGATATGCGGCTATCCCAAGCCTTGTCAGATTCGTCTTTGGAGAAATTACCAGCCATAGAACATTATCTAGAAAAGAAACAGCCTCAAGGGTATAAGTCCAAAGAATTGGAGCATAAATTGGAGCATAAAGATGTTTTAACAGATTCTATGATCTATCCAGACATAAATTATCAAGCCAGAGATAGACAAATAACCCCAGAAATTCAAATTCAACGGTTAACAACCCAGTTAACCGCAGCCTATCACCGCATTGCAGCCCTAGAAGAACAGTTACTTAGACAGAGGATTTCTTAGTTTCTTACTTAGTTTCTTGGTTGCTGCTAAGTTTTTCTATTTCCGCTTCTATAGCCGCTAACAGTTGATTTTGCTGCCAATTTTGACTTAAGGAAGCAGCAATACAGGCCGCACCAGCACCAACACCTTCTTTCACAAAACCCCTTTCATAAGCTTGAAGTTGGGGATATCGAGAATTAGCAAAACTCAATTTTGTTGCTAATAAGGGAGGAATGCTGTTTTTACTGAAACTCTGGGCTAGATCAATTGTTGCACCGGTAGGATCTTCCGCTACCCAGCGGGTTGTACCAATGACAATTTCTGCGGGTTTCCAGGATAAAGAGTATGTGTGGGCGATCGCTTGAATTAAAGCATAGACCGCCAACATCTGCGTACCCCCACCCAATAATACCCCACAACTTCGACTAGCAGCGATCGCCATTCCTGCTACTACCACTTGCATTGGATCTCCTACCGCTGCTACAAGTTCTAAAGGATCTACTGAGGAAGATATTTTTACTTTTGCTAATCCAGTCTGTACTAAATCCCATTTTTGCTTATGATTACACACAGCATGACTACTATTAACCTTATCAACCGCATCAATACCCAACCCCGTTAAAATAGCTAAAGCTGTTGTTGTTCCCCCGACGACGCACTCACTTAAAATTAAATAACTATTAGCAGCATCATAACTTAATTGAGAACCCCAGCGTAATCCCTCTGTTAACAATTGTTTAACCGTAGCTATATCCATAGCCGCACCCTGACTTAAACACCTGGCGGCCATACCACCTAAATCTATTAATGGTACTGGTGGAATATGTAACAATCCCGCATTAAACAGGTAAACAGGGATGTGTAAATTAGCCACCACCGCCCGGGAAATCAGCACAGGAGAGGCACCCGAAGTCAAGGGAGGGAGGGGATACTTAGGGTAATATTCAGGGCCGTAATAGAGAAATTCTGCATCAGCGCAAGCCGTATATTGGCGGTCTTCTGGAGTTAAACCAGCCGCAGAAATACCAGGAATTAAACCAGTTTCCGTAAATCCTAAAATACAAGCAAATATTGGTAATTTACCTCGATAGCGATGAAGCCATGCTTCCCCAAGAGATACCTGTGTGTATATATTAATCATAATCCATTAAGACCTGTATCCAACGTGGTGGCCGGGGAATAGAATTACCAATAGCGTCCAAAAGTAACCAAGCGACAAGGTGAACTATAAATAAGTAAATAAAATTATTAATGAGAATTAAAGCGATCGCTCCTAATTGAATTAACAATAAATTGGGCGTTGTCAATAATTCCAAGTGTAAAAAAATCCAATCAATAATTGCCGTTACTTGGTTAATTACATAAACCCACAGGTCTTCACCGGATAACAGGGATAAAAACCACAGTCGGAAAAACACGCCTAAAGTCCCCAGCAAAGTCCCTAAAATGATAGAAACAATCCACGGTACACGACGATGCCAAGTAGCCCCTAATAGCACACCCATAAAGGCAAAAGGCATAACAAATAACAAACTGCGAACAGGTCCCATTAACACAGCTAATAGTAAACCAGAAGTCACTGCGGCCATCCAAGCTGCACGTTTCCCCCAACGTAAATATACTAAAGCGATGGGTATAGGAAAAAGTACCCGCAATACTGGACCTAGAGGAAAGTAAAAATTAATAAACCAAATTAAACTCGCCGTACTGGCTAAAAAAGCCGTTTCTACCATTTTTAACGGACTATCAACATTGAGAGATTGATACTGTAATTGGCTTTGGGTAGGAGATGCAAGAGATGGATCTGCCTCTGGTTCTTCTGGTAGGGAATCAACAATACTCATGGGGAGGTAATTAAATTAAACTATGGTTTTGCCAAAGCTGGTCGGGAATACTTGTATGTACGGCTTTTTACTTATCCAGATTTTAGGGGTAATTGATCAATTGCCTCATGTTAATATAGCGCACAAACCTCCTATAGAATTGGTATTTTACTGTTAGCGTTTCACTAGATTAAATATCACAAAAATTCAGCAATTATGGCATAATTGTCAAGGAATCAGCAGACCCGTACTAGCTTTGACAATGAATGTATAATAAAGGAATTTTCAGCTAACCAACTTCCGTAATTGTCAAGCTTTACACATTAACGTCCAATTTTCACTCAGGTAAATTAACGTGACTTCCCATACTGATGAAATTCAGCAACTAATTGCAGATATTGATCACTTACTGTCCCACAGTGGTAAAGGTCTTTCTAAATTCCTATCTAACCAAAGACAAAGGGAAAAAGAGATTTTACAACGAGTGCATGACTTTTTAGTTCAACTCAGCGAGCATCAAGTACAAGAGGATGAAATCCCAGCCGAAACAACTCAACCATCTCCCACACAACCATTATCATCCCTGTTGACGCAATTTAACCAACAGAGTCATCCCCCTTTCGTCTTTGAGTCTACTTTAAGCGCATCAGAGGCAAGTAAGATTTCAACTGTAGAAATTAAACAAGAACTGACGGTTTTACTTCAGCCCTTACAAGCGGAATTATCAAGGCTCTTAGCAGAAAGAGCCAGTTTGATACAGGAAATTAGACAATTAGAACAAAAGCAATTGCAAAACCCTTCTTTCAGTCAGCAGTTCGCAAACCAAGAGCAGATCATTTCTCAATTCCTAGAAGTCCTCATGGGTCGCTTGGACGCGCATTTAAAATTAAACGCTAGTCCTATAATTAATCCTAATCAACAGAATTTAGAAGCTATTACTGCTGCTATACAACCTATTTTGGAATCAGCAGAACGGGTAGAACAGTTAGCGAATTTAGCACGTAATTTAGATCAACGTTTGCTTTCCTTAGATGGAACTGTAAATATTGTTTTTGAGGCTTTAGAACACAATATTAACACCTATTATCATTCCCTGTCCCAAGCACTAGCAAAAATGCACGGTCAGGGGATGCAAGGTGAACAGTTAATGGCAAATTTCCTGAATAATTTAACTCAATATTTACAACAGCAATCCCTAATTAGTGAGCCGTTGGTTTCTAGTGTGAACCCGGAAATAGCTGAGTATCCAGGTTGGGAAGAATTAAAAAAATTGCAAGATTTGTCTGGAGAAACTTCCCATGGGAAAATAACACCAGTTACTTTGGAAACAGAGTTATTACAGGAACAACCAAAATCTGTAAAGGAGTTAGAGTTAACAAGTTCTGATCAAGTAGATGATCTTTATGCAAGTTTCTTTAATACTGAAATTTCTTCACCACTAAATTTATCATTTTATCATGATCCTGTTCTCGAAGAAGATGGCAATTTATCCACTGCTTCTGAAGTTGTTAGTGAAGTTGTTAGTAATGATTTATTAACACCTTCTATATCAGCAGAAGCACAAGAAGATTTGCTTTCAATTCCAAGCATTAGGGGTGAATCACAAGATGCTCAGAACTACAATTACCAAACAATAATTTCCCATACTCCTAAAGAGGGTAAAGCAACAATTGAATTAGAAGAAAATAGTGCCGATACAATTACAGTTTTAACTGATTTGTTGATTGATACTAGTAATGAAGAAATCCTCTCGGAATCATCAAAAGATATTTCTGTGGTAATATTATCACCAAGTACAGAATATGAAAATCAGGATTTGGGTTTTGATAACTATTTTTCCGCTGCTTCAGAGCGAGATTTACTATCTTTGTTAGATAATTTTGATCTACCATTAGATTATGTAGATTATGATCAGGAATCTGCAACTAATTTAGATAATGAAATTCCTAGTCAGTTCGTAGATTTAAGTTCAATAACTGTAACAAACATAGAAGATAAAAAAGAAGATTTTTTCCAATCTCCAATTACTAGTCAGCAATCTCCAATCACTGCTATTCAACCTTCAATTACCAATGGTGGAAATAATGATCTTCTACCAGAAGATACTTTAAATTCTACTTGGTATTTAGGAATTGATGTAGGAACCACCGGAATTTCTGCGGCTTTATTAAATCACTCCAAATTAGTAGTTTATCCAATTTATTGGTCAGCAGAAAACCCAAATAGCAATACTGATTTTCAGCAATCATTCCGGTTACCTGCTGAAGTTTATTTACCTACAAATGCAGCTACTAATCAAGAAAAAAGCGGAGAAACAGCCTTTCCCCAATCATCAGTTCCCTATCATCTTTATTCAGCACAATTAAAGCCTTATTTACAAATAGCAGTTCCCTACCAGCAAGCAGGCCAAAAATGGGAACCAATGTTACAATTAAATGAATTTTCCGCAGGTCCATTGATTTGGATCATTAGATCCCTCTCGAAACTACTCTTAACTTTGAGGTCTAGTCAAACTAGCACCACACCCGCTTTAATTGCTAATGCTGTGGGTATGAATACACAAACTTTCTCTAAAGTGATTAAAAATATCAGCGGTGTAATTTGTACCTGTCCTGCTAATTGGAGCGAACAATATCGCTTTAATATTCGGGAAGCCATTCTTACCAGTCAACTTGTCTCCCATCCCCAACAAATCTTTTTTGTCGAGGAAGCGATCGCTACTCTACTACCAGAATTAGATAGTGTCAATGGCCAATCTATCCAAATTAGCGAAAATCAGGGTTTACAACCCTTAAAAATTAGTGATTATCCCGTGATGGGTAACACTTTAGCCATCAACATTGGCGCAATATCTACAGAAATGGCACTGGTAGATATACCTGCAAATTTGGGAGAATTAACACACAAAGATTTCATGCTTCACAGTTTTGCCTATTCCGGGAAGGGCATCGAACAAGATATTATCTGTCAGTTACTACTACCACCAAAATCCCGTCAACCTCGCCAAGCTGGACAAGACCATCATGAATCTGCTAATATTGATCCTTGGCATTGGCAACCGTCAATCCCTGGTTTAGACGAAATGCAATTTTCTAATTTAAGTTTAGAAGCATTGACATTACCTAAAGTGGGAGAACCAGATACACAAACGCGGATTCGTCTCCAGCAGTATCTAGAAAGTTCCGTTCTGGGACAAGCTTTATTAGACGCCGCTTTGGCCTTAAAGTTGATTTTACAGCATCAAGAAACCTTTACCCTAGAATTTGCTGATCAGAGTTGGACATTACAACGCCGAGATTTAGAAAGTCAAGTTTTTGTCCCCTTTGTCCGTCGTCTGAACCGAGAATTGAATAAATTATTAGTAGCCCGTGGTATTCCCACCGAAGCTATTAATCAAGTTATTATTGGCGGTGGTGTAGCGGGTGTGGGTACTATTAACCGTTGGTTGCGGCAAAAACTGCCTAATGCTAAGATTATTCAAGACTTATATCTTGGTGAAAATGGTACTCCCAATTGTAGTCGGGTGGCATTAGGTTTAGTCATGTTACCTTTACATCCCCAAGTTCTAGACATACCTAAGCAACAATACACAGATTATTTCTTATTTTCTGAATTGCTGAAACTATTACCCGAACGTTCTTTATCTTTTGGTGAAGTCTTGCAGTTATTTGAAAATCGTGGTATCAATACCCGTATCTGTCAACAACGATTATTAGCTTTCCTGGAAGGTGAACTACCCCCAGGTTTAATTCCCACTGCTACAGACAACCTTTGGCTGACTGATAACTCCCAACAAAATCCTGACTACAACGCTATAGCTTCTCTGTCTTCCGGTATATCACCTCTATTTGAAAAACAGGGTAATCTTTCCTATCGTCCCAATTCTCAACAAGTCCAGTTATTAGTACGTTATTTAGATAACATAAAATCCAGTACCGTTCAATCCCTGGAAGAACCTTATAGTTATCTTTTGTACAGTCAGGTGTAAAAGATAGGTAATGGGTAATGGGTAATGGGTAATTGGTAATGGGTAATTGGTAATGGGTAATGGGTAATGGGTAATGGGTAATGGGTAATGGGTAATGGGTAATGGGTCTTATAAAACATTACTAAAACTGATTAATGTATATAAATACGACAATAAGTTGTATATTTGTTGACATTAATTAAATTATTAAAGTGAGGAGTAATCATGAAATCATTAGTTCGTTGGGGCGTAACTTTAGGTATTGCGGGGAGTGTAATATTTGCGGGAATATCAGGAATAAATAACTCGCAAGCATTAGCGTTACCACAGGAGCAAGTAGTAAAAACCTTACAGGAAGTACCAGTATTTACACTGGCTAATCCTCAAGGTGAATTTGTAGTTATTTCCAGAAAAAATCAATCCAAAACTATTTCCCAAATAGGCTTTTTTATTAGTAAGCAAGATGCTCAAAAATTCCTCGAAGGTAAGCTGAAAAAAGAAAATCCTCAGTTAGCAAGCACTATCCAGGTTAGATCTGTTTCTTTAGCAGGTTACTATAACCTGGTGTTAGAAAATAAAAAGAAAAAAGATTCCGGGGTAATTTTTACCTTAGTACCCACAAAACAACAAGTTGACTCAGCTAAAAGTATTTTGAATTCCAGTGGGAAACCTGTTCAGCAATTTAATGGTATTCCTTTATTTGTGCCGAAATTTAAGCAGGGAAACAACTATTTGACAATTCCCGTTTCCCAAAGTAATGAACGTTACATTCCCTTCTATTTCGATAAAGAACAAGCAGTGGCGCTTTTAGAAGCCTTCAAAAAAGCTAAACCACAGGAAGCAGCAAATACAGAAATTCAAGTAGTAGATTTAGATGGAGTGATTAAAATACTGACTGAAAGCAAAGATCCCAACACTAGTAAAATTTTCTTGTTTCCCTCACGAGAGTCCATAGAATTTATTCGTTCTCTACCTCCAAACCAACAAAAGAAAAAATAATCCCCAACCCAGAATCACTATAACCGTCTTTGATAAATTGGAGTATAAAAAACCAAAGATTTGTAATGGTTGACTAATTTACCCCATTGTGTATTAGAAATCATAAGATATGGTTTTTTCCACTGAATACCCACAGAAAACCTCTGATCTCCAACTTTGCGTCTTTGCTCCTTAGCGTCTTGGCGCGAAATATAACTCATACTACCATAAACACCAAATTACCTTTACCCGCCATAATCAGTATGTTAGAGCTAAATCAAATAGTTTCTGGTTTAGAACTTTGGCAGTGGCGCAATGCCTCTATTCAAGCCGCTACAGCATCGGATATACCTCCAATGGAAGTAGACTGGCTATTACAAACAATTACGAATTTAGACAGATTGGCACTGCGTTTAGAAAATTTCAAGAATTGGGATCAAATCCCCATACAATTGTCTTTAACAGAATTAGAGCAATTGTGGCAAAAGCGATTAAATGATCGTTTACCAGTCCAGTATATAGCAGGTATGACATCTTGGCGCAAGTTTCAACTCACGGTTAACCAAGGAGTCTTAATTCCCAGACCAGAAACAGAAATGTTAATTGATCTAGCGATCACTGCTGGTGATGATAACATGAGAGCAGGACACTGGGCGGATTTGGGAACTGGTAGCGGAGCGATCGCTTTTTCCATAGCCGAGGTATTGACAAATGCCACAATTCATGCCGTAGATATTAGTTCCGCAGCCTTAACCGTAGCCCAAACCAATGCTAAAAATTTAGGTTTTGGGGAACGGATTCAATTTTATCACGGTTCTTGGTGGCAACCCTTGGAATTTCTCAAAGGTCAATTTAGTTGTATGATATCAAACCCGCCATATATTCCCAGTGATACTGTCCTCACTTTACAACCGGAAGTAGTTAAACACGAGCCACATTTAGCTTTAGACGGTGGTGCAGATGGTTTAGACCATATTCGTCATTTAATCACAGTTTCCCCCGATTATTTGCGTCCTGGTGGCGTTTGGTTGGTGGAAATGATGGCGGGACAGGCAGAAACCGTGGCAGAATTGTTAGAAAATCATGGTAGTTATAGCAATATTTCCATTCATGCTGATTTAGCTGGAATTGAGCGTTTTGCTGTAGCTCGTAAAAATCTCTAAATCATGGATTAGAAGCTTAATGGGTTTTAGGATGTTATTCGACGATTAAAATTGCTGGTATGTATATTGAGAGTGAGAACAGCTTAACGGCTAACTTCAACTGGTTCTGACTCGATTATATTAGTTTCTTCTGCTATTTTATAGGTAACAATCGCTTTAACTTTATCACTACCTATATAACCGCTTTTATTAGTCAACTGCAAAACCACCTCAGAATTTTCTAAGGGTTTTAACTGGATTTCCTGGGGTGACTGCTGAAAACTTTGTAACTCTTCATTTGATAAATTACGAATTTCTACCTTAGTAACCCTAACAGTTACAGGAGTTAATTGGGGATTTTCTAAACGTAAAAAGACCGAAGCAAAGCCAATATTCCTTTGAGGGTCAATAGGAACACCCAAAGGTGGTAAATTTTCTTCCCTAGCGATAAGAATTACTTTTTTTACTAAAGACTTATTACTATTCATTGTTGGTGCGGGTAAAGAATCAGACTGATAATTAGCATAAGTAGAGAGGAAACCACAAGCAGTTATTGTCTCCACTAAACCCAATAAAATCACAAACCTGAGCAAAAATTGAATTTTCATTGCTTGCAAAAAAGCTGTGTTAAAAATCAGTCTTACTGAATTAGACTAGAAAAAGGAAAAATTAAAATCTTAAACTTTGCGACTTTGCGACTTTGCGCGAAACACAATTCATACTTTCACTTACAAATATAAATATGACAGAAGTTTCCCTAGAAATCCTGATCAAAGCTGCTAAAGCTGGAAAATTAATCAGTTTCCCCACAGATACAGTCCCCGCATTAGCGACCATACCACAACAAGCAGAATTAATTTATACTGCTAAAAAGCGCAGTTTGGATAAACCATTGATTTTGATGGCGGCCATTGCTGAAGATTTGTGGGATTATGTTCAAGGTAGTCAGATAGAATACCAAATTTGGCAAAAAGTTGTCAATAAATATTGGCCAGGTGCGTTAACTTTAGTTTTACCAGCTAGTGACAAAATTCCCCAAGTGATGAATACTGCTGATTTAACTACCATTGGTATTAGAGTCCCAAATAATAAAGTTGCTCAAATTATTTTGACGGAAACAGGTCCAATGGCTACAACTAGTGCTAATTTATCAGGTCAACCTGCTTTGGAAAAAAAAGCGGAAATAGAATCTCAATTTCCAGAGATTCTGACTTTAGAATCAATAGGATACCAAGGTTTAGGAATCCCTTCCACCGTTGCTAAATGGACAGGGAAAAATTGGCAGATTTTACGACAAGGCAGTATTAAATTAGATGATGATGAATTTTAGTAATTGGTTATATTTAGGAATAGGTATAGGTATAGGTTTATGTTTTTATAAGTTACTTTTAGAATCTTCTGAATCTTCGCCCATTAGTGCTTTAAATGCTTCACAACATCGAGAAACGGAACTTTTGCAAGAATTGAAGCAAACCCAATTAGCATACTATAAAGCCCAGGAAATGAGTCAGTTTAAAGCAGGGTTTTTAGCCAGAATTAGTCATGAATTGCGATCGCCATTGAGTAGTATAATGGGATTACATCAATTAATTTTAGCAGATTTGTGTGAAAATCCCGAAGAAGAGCGGGAATTTATTGGCCAAGCTTATGAAAAATCTCTCAAGTTACTAAAACTACTTGATGAAATTCTGAATATTTCCAAAATAGAATCTGGGAGAAATAAATTAGATATTCACAGTTTTCAATTAGCTGAATTTTTAGAAGAAGTTTATAAATTAACTTATTTATTAGCAGCCAATTGTAATTATCCTTTTACTTTATCACCACCAGATCCAGAAATTTACATTTTCGCAGATTCCCGCTGGCTTAAACAAGTATTAATCAATTTAATAGAGAGTACAATTGAGCATAAGGAAGCAGGTAATATTAATCTTTCTAGTCATTTGTCGTCCACAGGTAATTGTGTTAATATTTGCTTAGATATACCAAGTGATGCTGTAATTATCAGTGAATCTATGGATTTAATGGAAGTGGAAAATCCGATATTTGAAACAAATATAGTTCTGTCACCAGGAATGAAACTTTTACTCAATCAAACCTTAATAGATTTAATGGGAGGAAAGTTAGAAATTTTACCTTTAACGACCAAAAATAAAGCCACAGGACAGTTAACTAGGCTGCAAATATCCATACCTTTAACGAATTAGCTGGTGTTCGTTTTTATACTTAATTTTATCTGACCCCGTATCGGCGTAATCTATTTGTGTAGGAGCAAATTACGTTGGCTTTTTATTTTATCCTAGTCCGCAGCAGCGGACTATGGTTTTATAGTAGCGAATATAATTCGCCCCTAGCTTTAAAAATATAAACTCGGCCAGTCTGGTTGACGATAATAGTGGGTCATATCGTCAAATTTTCGCAATTCCACCTTATTAAGGAGGAAATCTGGGATATTTAATGACAACGACTGATTAAAATCAGAAAATGTATCACTGAGTCTTACCCGGTCTAATTCCGGTGAAATTTCACCAAAATACCCTAAGGTGATATGGGCAGTAAAATGATAATGTTGCTCAATACCTAAGCCCATTAATTTGCGATTTTGATAAATTATCCGCCGAAATTGAATAATTTCCTCATAAGAACCTTTATCCTTGGGTACTAAACACACACCTATAGCTCTAGGCATAACAATTAATCCTAACATTTGCCAAGAGATGGGATTAGATCCATTTGTCATCAACTGTTGATATTGTTGAAACCTCTCAAATAACTGAGAATTTAACTCTTCAGCAAATTGGGGATTTTTTTGACAAGCATGATCAAAAGCGCTGTCCCAAATCAAATCCGCCACTGTCAGATGAAAACTAGCAGCAGGAACGGGTACAATCAAATCACCACTAATGGGTAGGTCTAGTAGTTGCTGTTGATAAGCTTGTATTTGGCTGTAGAAAGCAGCGTTATTTGCATCTTCCTCTGCAGGTGGGGTAATTAGGGTATAACCGGGAAAAGGAGCAGCTTCCCTGACCCCACCATGAACCCTAAATTTAGAAGATTCCTGAATATGCTGAACTTGGGTTTTGTAGGCTTCTGGTAGCGTCATGCGTGCTACCCGGTTTAAATAGGTTTGGTAGTTGTCGTCCAATCTTGATCACCTTGCGCTCTTTTGATAGATTGTAGGGAAAATTACTCGATTTGACTAAATTGATTTGAAATTTTGAATTGCTATGCCAATTTATGTTTATTGGGGTGAAGATGATTTTGCTATGGAAAAAGCCATAGTAATTTTGCGCGAGCGCATTCTTGATCCTCTATGGACAAGTTTTAATTATACTTCATTTCCCCCAGAACAAGCAGATTCTATTGTCCAAGCTTTAAATCAAGTGATGACACCTCCATTTGGTGCAGGTGGTCGTTTTGTCTGGCTGATTAACACAAGTATAAGCCAAAACTGTCCAGATCATATCTTAGCAGAATTACAACGGACTGTTAAAGTCATACCCCCAGATTCCACTTTACTATTGACCAGTCGCAATAAACCAGATGAACGCCTTAAAAGTACAAAACTCCTCAAACAATTTGCCACATTTTGTGAATTTCCTCTCATTCCTGCTTGGAAAACAGAATTATTAGTTCAATCAGTTCAACAAGCGGCTCAAACCGTGGGAGTAAAATTAAATCCTCTAGTCGTCGAACTATTAGCAGAGTCAGTAGGTAATGATACCCGTCTTCTCTACAATGAACTAGAAAAATTACGTCTTTATACCCAAAGTAGTCGCAAACCTTTAGATGTAAATATAGTATCTGAGTTAGTCAGAAATACTACTCAGAATACCTTACAATTGGCAACAGCCATTAGAACTGGAGATACTCCAAAAGCTTTAGGAATCTTAAATGATCTCAGTAATTCAGCTGAACCTGGGCTACGAATAGTTGCCACACTCATTGGTCAATTTCGCACCTGGTTATTGGTGAAAATGATGATGGAAACCGGTGAACGCAACCCGCAAGCGATCGCTCTAGCTGCGGAAGTTACCAACCCTAAACGTATCTATTTTATACAACAAGAAGTAAAATCTCTCCCATTAAAGCAACTCATCTTGGCCTTACCTGTGCTGTTAGAATTGGAAGTAAGCCTCAAACAAGGTGCATCCGAAACTTCAACACTACAAACCAAAGTTATCGAGATGTGTCAAATATGCCACAGTAACTGATATTCCCATCAACATATATACTCAAAATGGTTAAGAATTTTACTTTTTCTGGAGGAAAAACTAGATTTTAAATCTCTCCCTGTCCACAGAGGTTTACTAGGGGGGTTAAATTTTGAGTCATTTGCAGTATTTATTCCATCTTGACCGGAACTTCTGGTTCAGAAAATAATTCAAACCCATTATCATATTCTTGATTTTCTTTCTGTGTCACTTAGTCATCTACTATATTATGATCGAAATTTACAGTCTTCATTTAACCAATCGGTTACACCAAATTCTCTCTCAACCTTTGATTTTGGCAAGTATTACCACTGTAAGTCTGATTTCTGGTACTTTTGGCTTCAATTCCCAAGCAGTCGCTCAAACTTTCAATGTCAACGATACAGAATTAACTAACTATGTAAAAGCTGTATTAGAAATGGAGCCAGTCCGTCAGCAAGCCTTTGAAGAAATCAAAAAAATCATTGGTAGCAAAGACATTCCCCAAGTAATCTGTAATGATCCTACAAGCGTCAATGCACTACCCGGTAAAGCAAAAGATATTGCTGTCAATTACTGCAACCAGTCTCAACAAATAGTGAAAAAGTTTATCCCCGTTGAAAGATTCAATGAAATCACTTTAGAAAAACAAAAAAACACCACCCTACAAAAACAACTTTATAAAGCCTCACTAAATTTACAAAAAACTTCTCCCTCCAAGCCCTCCAAATAAATAATTAACCTCAACTGCTAGGACAGAGTAGCGAAAATTAATGAGCATCAGCGAATATCATAAGCACTGCGTTTAATCCCTTTGCATATGAGTAATTACTTCGCTGAACTGTATTCATTACAAACCACTGCTGGGGTTTTTCATATTCCATAGACAACATCATTGCTTGGACTACCTCAACACAACCTGAATCCCTTATCCCACAAGCATTCAGAAATTAAATTCACCCGATTTAAAAAAAGTTTTGAAAAACCCTTGACAATAACCGGCAGGATTGATATATTGAATAAGTGCCGGGGAGAGAAACAACTCACGGCAACTGAACCGAGAAAAAATAATACTTTGAAAGAATAGATTAAACCAGTCCTCGTCATTAAGATAATTATAGAGGATTCTGAAACTTGAGATAAGTTTTAGAGCGAAAACAAACTCAAACAAAATGGAGAGTTTGATCCTGGCTCAGGATGAACGCTGGCGGTATGCTTAACACATGCAAGTCGAACGGTCTTTTCGGAGACAGTGGCGGACGGGTGAGTAACGCGTAAGAA